>JBLIJW010000048.1:0-19444 GCA_047636155.1 Flavobacterium sp.
TTAGAATTATTCTACATAACAAACTTCTGAATACCTTATTCTACTACAAAAATAGTATATTTTTATTAAGATTTTTAATTTTCTATCTAAAATTCATACAGCGATACAAATAGTCCTTACAGCGTTGTTTTTTTGAAGAAGGTAATAGTAATTTTGTGGCATCTTTCGAGATAGAACGCATTTATGGAAAATTACAAATTAACAAATCATACTTCTTTTTATGCGCTTGGCATCAGTTACAAAAAAGCCGATGCGGTTATGAGAGGAAAGTTTAGTTTAGATGCCAATTCTAAGGCAACGCTTTTAATGCAAGCCGAAGCTGAAGGTATTGAAGCACTTCTGGTAACTTCTACTTGTAACCGAACTGAAATTTATGGTTTTGCAAATCATCCCTACGAGTTAATCAAATTACTTTGCGAAAATTCAAAAGGAACGGTTGAAGAATTTCAGGAATATGCATATATCTACAAGAACAACGAAGCAATTAATCACATGTTTCGAGTTGGCACGGGTTTAGATTCTCAAATTTTAGGAGATTTTGAAATTATTAGTCAACTAAAAATCGGATTTCTAGAAAGCAAATCCAATGGCTTGGTTAATTCTTTTTTAGAGCGTTTGGTAAATTGCGTAATTCAAGCCAGTAAAAAAATTAAAACCGACACCAATATTTCTTCGGGTGCAACTTCAGTCTCTTTTGCATCTGTGCAGTATATCATTAAAAATGTAACAAATGTTTCTAATAAAAATATATTACTTTTCGGAACCGGGAAAATTGGTAGAAATACTTGCGAAAATTTAGTAAAACATACCAAACACGAACATATTACTCTTATTAATAGAACAAAAGATAAAGCAGAGAAATTAGCTAAAAAGCTCCATGTTGTAGTAAAAAATTATGCCGATTTGCAATTAGAAATTCAAAAAGCAGATGTTTTAGTTGTTGCAACTGGTGCCCAAAATCCTACAGTAGATAAAGCAATTTTAAACTTAAAAAGACCATTACTTATTTTAGATTTATCTATCCCGAAAAATGTGAATGAGAATGTTACAGAAGTGGATGGAGTTACCCTTATTCATTTAGATGATTTATCTCAAATTACAGATGAAACTCTAGAAAACAGAAAACTACATATTCCTGCCGCAGAAGCAATTATTGAGGATATTATACAAGAATTTTTATCTTGGACAAAAAACAGAAAATTTGCACCAACAATTTTGGCTTTAAAAGAAAAACTGAATTCAATTAAAGATGGAGAACTTAATTTTCAGAGAAAAAAGCTTACTAATTTTGATGAACATCAAGCAGAATTAATCTCAAATAGAATCATTCAAAAAATAACGAATCACTTTGTAAACCATCTTAAGGAAGGCAATTCTATGGATGAAGGAATTGAATGGATTGAAAAAGTTTTTCAGCTAGAACAAGAAAAATCTTTTTTTTAAATACAACGACAAGACTTCTGCTTTTGTATAAAAAACCAAATGGATAAAACAATACGTATAGGAACTCGCGACAGCGAATTGGCACTTTGGCAAGCAAATACAGTTAAAAAAGAGCTGGAAGATTTAGGGTATAAAACCGAAATAATTTCAGTAAAATCTACAGGAGATTTAATTTTAGACAAACCACTTTACGAACTCGGAATTACAGGTATTTTTACCAAAACTTTAGACATTGCCATGATAAATGGCGAAGTAGATATTGCGGTACATTCTATGAAAGACGTTCCTACTTCTTTACCACAAGGAATTGTCCAAGCTGCAGTTTTAAAACGAGCAACTACTTTGGATATTTTGGTTTTTAAAAATTCTTTAGATTTTTTAGAATCGGATGGAATTATTGCCACCGGAAGTTTGAGAAGACAAGCGCAATGGTTAAATAAATATCCCAATCATTCGCAAGTTGACCTACGCGGAAATGTCAATACTCGACTTCAAAAACTACAAGATAACGATTGGAATGGCGCTATTTTTGCCAAAGCAGGATTAGAACGAATTAATAAAATACCAAAGAATTTTATTGATTTAGATTGGATGATTCCGGCATCGGCGCAAGGCGCAATGGTTGTTGTTGCTATGGCAAACGATGATTTTTCCCAACAAGCTTTATCAGAATTAAACCATTTAGAAACCGAAATTGAAACCTATATTGAGCGCCAATTTCTAAAAACTTTAGAAGGTGGTTGTACTGCACCAATTGGATGCTTGGTTACTATTACAGAAGACGACGAAATTATTTTTAAAGGAAATTTACTATCTTTAGATGGGAAACAAAAAATAGAAATTATTCGAACTTTTCCGTTATCTGAATGGAAAAAATTAGGATTTAATTTAGCTACAGAAGTTTTGCAAAATGGAGGTATCGAAATTATGCAGAATATTAAAGAGCAATTAAAAAAATAAGTATGAATGCAATTTCAATCTTATCTACCAAAAAGCTTTCTGATTCGCAGAAGGAATATTTTAATAATGCGAACTTTAGTTATTTTGAAGCAGATTTTATTGAAATTGAAAGTAGTGATTTTACTTGTAATCTTTCTTCAGACTATTCAATTATTACAAGTCAAAATGCGATAGAAAGTATTTTAAAAAACAAAGATGCAGAGCAAATTAAATTCTTACCTTGTTTCTGCGTTGGCAGTAAAACCAAAATTCTGCTAGAAAAAAACGGGTTTAAGGTTATCGAAACGTCTGATTATGCAGCAGAATTGGCGTCTATTATTTGCAATAAATACCAAAAAAAATCTTTTCTTTTCTTTAGCGGAAATTTACGAAGAGATATTTTGCCAGAAGCCATGCAGTTAGCAAACGTAAATTTTACAGAAGTTGTAGTTTATAAAACCACTTTAAAATCTCACAAAATAGAAAGTAATCTGCAAGGAATTTTATTTTTTAGTCCGTCTGCGGTAGAGAGTTATTTGCAAAAAAATACCATCACAAACCAAACCTGTTTTTGTATTGGCAAAACAACCGCCGAAGCTTTAGAAACAAATAATACACAAATCCCAAACCAACCTACAATTGAAAACACAATAATTCAGTGTATCAATTATTACGGTTATAACAAATAGTTTAATTTTACAATATATTATTAGTTTTAAAAATGATAAAAAACGACCTATTTCTCCGTGCGTTAAATAATGAAATCGTAGAACGTCCGCCAGTTTGGATGATGCGTCAAGCCGGAAGATATTTACCAGAATTTAGAGCAATTAAAGAAAAATACGATTTCTTTACCAGATGCGAAACGCCAGAATTGGCAGCAGAAATTACAGTTCAACCAATTCGCATTGTGAAACCAGATGCAGCAATTTTATTTTCGGATATCTTAGTTGTTCCTCGCGCAATGGGAATTCATGTGGAATTAAAAGATAATATCGGACCAATTATTCCAAATCCGATTCGAAGTTTAGAAGACGTAAATAAAGTATTTATTCCAAATGTTCAAGAAACTTTGGGCTATGTTTTTGATGCAATAAAACTAACCAAACAAATGCTGAATGACGAAGTTCCGTTAATTGGTTTTGCTGGGTCGCCTTGGACGATTTTTTGCTATGTCGTAGAAGGAAAAGGATCTAAATCTTTTGATGTAGCCAAGGCATTTTGCTTTTCAAATCCAATTGCTGCACATTCCTTGCTACAAAAAATAACCGATACTACTATTGCCTATTTAAAAGCAAAAGTGGCAGCGGGTTGCAACGCAATTCAAATTTTTGATTCTTGGGGCGGAATGCTTTCTCCTGCAGATTATCAAGAATTTTCTTGGAAATACATCAACCAAATTATCGATGCTTTAGCTGATGAAACAAAAATAATTGTTTTCGGAAAAGGATGTTGGTTTGCATTAAACGATATGGCAAAATCCAAAGCTTCTGCACTTGGCGTAGATTGGACTTGTTCTCCAAAGAATGCAAGATATTTAACTGGGGGAAAAATAACTTTACAAGGAAATTTTGATCCATCTAGATTATTTTCGCCTATTCCAACCATTAAAAAAATGGTACACGAAATGATTGACGAATTCGGAAAAGACAATTATATTGTAAACCTAGGTCACGGAATTTTACCAACCGTTCCTGTAGATCATGCCAAGGCATTTATTGAAGCCGTTAAAGAATATAAGCAATAAACAAAGCAGCAGGATGCGCAATGTCAAATGGATTATAATTTTATTTCTTACAGCACAAAGTAACTTTGCACAAACTGTTATTAAAGGTAATTTAGTAACTGCTTTGGTTGCTGTTCCTAATTTTGGGATAGAAACTAAATTATCCAACAAAACTTCTTTTCAAGTTGATTTTACAGCGTCTTTTGGAAATCTGTAAATAATGCACCTCAAGAATTTGGGATTATAATTCCAGAATTTAGATACCATACTAAAGAGTTTGGAAACGGATTTTTTGTTGGAGCTCATTTAGGTGGATCTATTTTTAAGGTTCAAAAATGGAATTATGCTAATCAAGATTATTACCAAAAAGGATTCGGAATTTTAATTGGCGCTACGATAGGTTATCAATTTCAAGTTTCAGATATTTTTGGATTAGAAGTTTTTATTGGCGGTGGTTCACAACAAGGTTTTTACAAAGGATATAAAATATCAGATAATTCTCGAGTAGACCTAGCGAATAAATACAACAAAAGCGGTGAGGTTTTTCCGTACCGCGGCGGATTGATGTTAGTTTACAAATTATAAATTATGAAAGATCAATTTTATAAATACATTCAAAATTTACAAAATACTATTGTTTCTGGTATAGAAAAATTAGAACCATCGGTACGATTTAGAGAAGATGTTTGGATACGTCCCGAAGGCGGTGGCGGAAGAACTCGTGTAATTGAAAACGGAGAAGTTTTTGAAAAATGCGGTGTAAATATTTCTGAAGTCCATGGAAAGTTGCCAGAAAGTATGCAAAAAATGTTTACTGTTGGCGAAGCCGATTTTTTTGCCTGTGGATTGAGTTTGGTTTTACATCCAAAAAACCCAATGGTTCCTACAGTTCATGCAAATTGGCGCTTTTTTGAAATGTATGACGAGAACAAAAATGTAATTCAGCAATGGTTTGGTGGTGGACAAGATTTAACTCCATATTATTTATTTGAAGAAGATGCAATTCATTTTCATCAAATTTGCAAAAATGCTTGCGACGCCAATAATCCTGATTTTTATCCGAAATATAAAAAACAATGCGATACCTATTTTTGGAATTCTCATCGCCACGAAGCTCGCGGAATTGGCGGATTATTTTTTGATTATTGTAAAGAAACCGAAAAATTTGCCATGCAAGATTGGTACAATTTTGTGACTACAGTTGGCGATAGTTTTTTAGAAGCGTATGTTCCAATTGTAGAAAAAAGGAAAGATTTAAATTATACAAAAGAACAACGAAACTGGCAAGAAATACGACGTGGTAGATATGTAGAATTTAACTTAGTGCACGATAAAGGCACTTTATTCGGATTAAAAACTAATGGTAGAATCGAAAGTATTTTGATGAGTTTGCCACCACATGTGCAATGGGTTTACGACCACCATCCTGAACCAAATTCTGAAGAAGAAAAGTTGTTACAAGTTCTGCAACTTCCTAGAGATTGGTTGTCTTGAATAAAATATTTAATTAAAAATAGCTTTTACAATTTGTGAAAGCTATTTTTATTTTAACCCCAATTAGTAATTAATGTAGTAGTAACCTTAAAAGAAATAAATTAAAACTTGGTCAATACCAAGTATAAAAGTAACTTTGTCGGTCAGAATAAAATCTAAAAAATGCATAAAGACAGTAAACGTAGAGAAGCTTTATTATATCATGCCAAACCACAACCAGGCAAGATACAAGTTGTTCCAACAAAAAAATATGCTACACAAAGAGATTTGTCATTAGCCTATTCTCCGGGTGTTGCCGAACCTTGTTTAGAGATAGCAAAAGATGTAAATAATGTTTACAAATACACAGCTAAAGGAAATTTGGTTGCAGTTATAACCAACGGAACAGCCGTTTTGGGTTTAGGCGATATTGGTCCAGAAGCTTCCAAGCCAGTAATGGAAGGGAAAGCCTTATTGTTTAAAATATTTGCGGATATTGATGTTTTTGATATTGAAATTGGAACTAAAAATATTGAAGAATTTATTGCAACCGTAAAGAATATTTCGCCAACTTTTGGAGGTATAAATCTAGAAGATATTAAGGCGCCAGAATCTTTTGAAATAGAAAGACGATTGGTAGAAGAATTGAATATTCCCGTAATGCATGATGACCAACATGGTACAGCAATCATTTCTTCGGCAGCACTTTTAAATGCTTTAGAACTAGCTGATAAAAAAATAGAAGATATTAAAATTGTAATTTCTGGTGCTGGTTCTGCAGCTTTAGCTTGCGCTAATTTATATGTGCTTTTAGGAGTACAATTGCCAAATATTATAATGTTTGATAAAGATGGCGTTCTATTTTCAGATAGATTAGATTTATCAGATCTTCAAAAAAAATATTCCTACGGTAAATCGGGCATTAGTTTAGCAGATTCTTTAATTAACGCTGATGTGTTCTTAGGTCTTTCTGCAGGAAATATTTTGAAGCCAGAAATGTTATTAAAAATGGCAGACAATCCTATTGTTTTTGCTATGGCAAATCCGGTTCCAGAAATTGACTATAATCTGGCAATTGCAACCCGTGACGATATCATTATGGCAACAGGACGTTCTGATCATCCTAATCAAGTAAATAACGTACTCGGCTTTCCTTATATTTTTCGTGGCGCATTAGATGTTCGCGCTACAAAAATTAATGAAGAAATGAAAATGGCTGCAGTAAAAGCATTGGCTTCATTAGCTAAAGAACACGTGCCAGAACAAGTAAATATTGCCTACGGAGAAACAAGGCTAAATTTTGGTCGAGATTATATTATACCAAAACCATTTGATCCAAGATTAATATCTGTGGTTGCGCCAGCAGTTGCAAGAGCAGCAATGGATTCTGGTGTCGCATTAAACCCGATTACAGATTGGGAAAAGTACGAAGAAGAATTATTAGAACGTTTAGGATCAGATAATAAAATGGTGCGATTATTAACGAACCGTGCTAAGTCTAATCCAAAACGAATAGTATTTGCAGAAGCAGATCAATTAGATGTTTTAAAAGCAGCACAAATTGTGTTTGAAGAAGGAATCGGACATCCAATTTTATTGGGTTGCAAAGAAGATATTTTAGCTTTAAAAGAAGAACTTGGTTTTGATGCAGATGTGCCAATTTTTGACCCTAAAACTGCAGAGGAAAAAGATCGTAGAGAAGAATATGCCCAAATTTTTTGGAAAGAAAGAGATAGAAAAGGGGTTTCTTTATTAGATGCTCAAAAATGGATGCGCGAACGAAATTATTTTGCCGCAATGATGGTAAATCAAGGGGATGCAGATGCTATGGTTTCTGGATATTCTAGAAGTTATCCAAGTGTAGTAAAGCCATTGATGCAATTAATAGGTAAAGCACCAGGAATTTCGTTAATTGCTACAACCAATTGCATGATGACCAATCGTGGTCCAATGTTTTTATCGGATACCGCAATTAATCCAAATCCAAGTGCAGACGATTTAGCAAAAATCGCATTGATGACTGCTAAAACAGTTCGCCTTTTCGGAATGGAACCAGTTATTGCAATGGTTTCGTATTCTAATTTTGGATCTTCTGTAGAAGAAAGTCCACAAATTGTACGCGATGCTGTTGCTTATTTGCATAAATATTATCCAGATTTAGTGGTTGACGGAGAAGTACAGGCAGATTTTGCTTTAAACCCAGAATTGATAAAAAGTAAATTTCCGTTTTCTAAAATTGCAGGTAAAAAAGTAAATACACTTATTTTTCCAAATTTAGAAGTTGCTAATATTACCTATAAATTATTAAAAGAATTAAATAAAGTAGATTCTATTGGGCCAATAATGATGGGAATGAAAAAACCAGTACACATATTTCAATTAGGAGCAAGCGTAGAAGAAATGGTAAATATGGCTGCAATTGCAGTTGTGGATGCACAAGAAAAAAGCAAACGTCTCAAAAATTTTGAAGTTAAATTATAGCATTCAATTAGCTAATAGGTAGCAGTTACTAAATTTTGTTATATTTGAAATCAGAATTTAAGAATATATGATAGCACACATTCAAGGTAAAATTGTAGAAAAAACACCAACAGAAGTTGTAATTGATTGTGGTGGAGTTGGTTATCTTATAAGTATATCCTTACATACTTATTCTTTATTGCCAAATACCGATTTTGTAAAACTGTTTACCCATCAAATTATTAAAGAAGACCAGCATTCTTTATTTGGATTTGCAGAAAAATCTGAAAAAGAATTATTTAAACTATTAATTACCGTTTCTGGAATTGGAGCTGGAATTGCAAGAACTATGTTGTCTTCTTTAGAGCCAAAACAAATTATCCAAGCTTTGGCAAACGGAAATGTTGCTACGGTGCAATCTATAAAAGGTATTGGAGCAAAAACTGCCCAACGCGCCATTTTAGATTTAAAAGAGAAAGTGTTAAAAATATATGATTTACAAGAAGTTTCTTTTGCACCAAGCAATACAAATAAAGATGAAGCGTTATCTGCTTTAGAAGTATTGGGATTTGTAAGAAAATCTTCTGAGAAATTAGTAGAAAAAATAGTAGCAGAAAATCCAGAAGCAACGTCAGAAGCAATCATCAAACTAGCATTAAAAAATCTATAATTGTTGAAAACACATTACTATAAATTACATTCTGTTATTTTCAGATTTTGTATAACAATATCCGTTTTTTTAATAAGTAACTTTTCTTTTTCACAAGAAGAAGAAGTGAATGATACTATAAAAGGATACAATACAGGAAGTATTAATTTAGGTAATCCCAACAGCATAATTAAAGCCTACACTTATGATCCTTTAATGGATAGGTATATTCTTAATACTAGTTTTGAGGGTTTTAATATTAATTATCCAGTTATTTTAACTCCAAAAGAATACCAAAATTTGGTATTAAAAGAATCGATGCATTCTTATTTTAAAGAGAAATCAGATGCGATTGATGGTAAAAAAGCAGGTTCAGAAGATGCTAAAAAAGACTTACTTCCAAGATATTATGTAAACTCGGGCTTTTTTCAATCTATTTTTGGAAGCAATACTATCGATGTAAAGCCAACAGGTTCGGTCGAAATGGATTTGGGTGCGCGATATACAAAACAAGATAATCCATCTTTATCGCCAAGAAATCGTTCGTCGACTACGTTTGACTTTGACCAAAGAATAAGCATGGCCTTAACAGGAAAAGTAGGTACACGATTAAATGTAAATGCTAATTACGATACAGAAAGTACGTTTGCTTTTCAGAATTTAATTAAGTTAGATTATTCTCCAACAGAAGACGATATAATTCAAAAAATTGAAGTCGGTAATGTTAGTATGCCATTAAACAGTTCCTTAATTCGCGGTGCGCAAAGTTTATTTGGTGTAAAAGCACAATTACAATTCGGAAAAACTACTGTAACCGGAGTGTTTTCTGAACAAAAATCACAAACCAGAAGCGTAACTTCAGAAGGTGGCGGAACGATAGAAAATTTTGAACTTTTTGCTTTGGATTATGATGCGGATAGAAACTTTTTCTTATCACAATATTTTAGAGATAAATACGATTCTTCTCTAAGAACTTATCCATTAATTGATAGCCGTGTGCAAATTACTCGAATAGAAGTTTGGGTAACTAATCGCCAAAACAGAGTTGCAAATACCAATAATAATTTACGAAATATTATTGCTTTACAAGATTTGGGAGAAGCACCTTTAACAAATTTAACTACTGCGCAAACTGTTGCAATACAAAATCCAACTGTAGATAATTTTTTTATTGCCAATGCAAACACTCCATCAGACAATGGTAATAATAGATACGATCCTGAATTAATTACTGCAGGCGGATTATTAAATTCACAAATTAGAGAAGTTTTTACTGCATCTAACGGTTTTAATAATACAACTCCCGTTAGCGAAGGAACCGATTATTCTAAACTAGAAAATGCAAGAAAATTATCTGCTAATGAATTTACTTTTCATCCACAGTTAGGATACATTTCATTACAACAACGATTGGCGAACGATGAGGTATTAGCAGTAGCTTACCAATTTACTGTAGGAGAACAAGTGTATCAAGTAGGAGAATTTGGTACAGATGGAGTAGACGCAACCCAAGTTAGTGGTGGAATCCCTACGACACAAGCTCTAATTTTGAAAATGTTAAAAAGTAACTTAACAGACGTGACAAAACCAGTTTGGAATTTAATGATGAAGAATATTTATCAAATTCCTGGTGGATACCAATTGCAACAAGAAGATTTTAGATTAAATATTTTATATACCGATCCTTCACCATTAAATTATATAAATTTAATTACTCCATTGCCCGTTCCAGACAATGTTACAGAAACACCATTATTAAAAGTTTTTAATATGGATAGATTAACTTTTACTGGCGATCCAATTGGTGGCGGTGATGGTTTTTTTGATTTTGTACCAGGCTTAACAGTAGATCAATTAAATGGGCGCATTATTTTTACAACGGTTGAGCCTTTTGGAAAGCAACTTTTTGAAAAATTACGGAATAACGCTGTTGAAGACTATACGAATGCTAATAATTATAACGCCAACCAACAGAAATACGTTTACAGTTCAATGTACAGAAGCACACAAGCGGCTGCTTTACAAGATAGCGATAAAAATAAATTTCAACTTAAAGGAAGATTCAAATCTACAAGTGGTGGCGGAATTCCAATTGGTGCAATAAATGTTCCTCGTGGTTCTGTTGTAGTAACTGCAGGCGGAAGAACATTGGTAGAAGGTGTTGGTTTTATTGTAAATTACCAAGCTGGTCGTGTTCAGATTTTAGATCCTTCTTTAGAAGCGTCGGGTGTTCCAATCAATGTATCGGTAGAAAGTAATTCGGTTTTCGGTCAGCAAACACGTCGTTTCTTCGGAGTAAATGTAGAACACAAATTCTCAGATAAATTTCAAATCGCGGGTACATTTTTAAGATTATCAGAACGTCCATTTACTGTAAAATCTAATTACGGTCAAGAATCGGTTAACAACTCTATTTATGGTATGAATATTAATTATTCTACCGAAGTTCCTTTCTTAACTCGTTTGGTGAATAAACTGCCAAATATGGATACCGATGTACCATCTAATATTTCTTTTAGAGGAGAAATTGCTTACTTAAAACCAGATGCTTCTAAAGCAGATCAGTTTGAAGGCGAAGCAACTATTTATGTAGATGATTTTGAAGGTTCGCAATCTAACATTGACATGCGTTCAGCTTTGTCATGGAGTTTATCAGCAACGCCAGAAAGAAATACCAATAGTCCTTATTTAGATTTTGGAGGTTCAGCTACAGGTTTAGAATATGGGTTTAAAAGGGCACGATTAAACTGGTATAGTATCGATCCGATTTTTTACACCCAACGTCCAGGCGGTTTAAGTGATGACGATTTTTCTTTCAATAGTACAAGACGAATTTTTAACAGAGAACTATATCCAAATACAGATATTGCACAAGGACAATCGCAAGTAATTAACACCTTAGATTTAACTTATTATCCAAGAGAAAGAAGTTCTTACAATTTTAATCCTGCCGCGGCAGGAGGAAATGTTTTGCCAAATCCTGATCAGAATTTTGGCGGAATAACAAGAGCGATAAATTCAACTAATTTCGAACAGACTAACGTCGAATATATTCAGTTTTGGATGCTTGATCCTTATTTTGATCCAGCAAATCCAACAGCACAAACTCCAATTATCAATTCAGGTAATTTATACTTCAATATTGGTGAACTATCCGAAGATATTCTTCGAGATGGTCGTAAACAATATGAGAATGGCTTGCCAGAAGCAAACTCTACCCAACCAACTGTATCAACTGTTTGGGGAAAACAACCTGCAGCGCAATCTTTAATTTACGCATTTGATACTAACGAAGCCAATCGTAACGCTCAAGATATTGGTTTAGATGGTTTAAATGATGCTGAAGAAGGTGCAACATATCCTGCTTTTGCTGGACTTGCTGATCCTGCAAATGACAATTACCAGTATTTTTTACAAGGCGATGGTTCTATTTTAGATCGATATAAAAATTACAATAATACCCAAGGTAACTCGCCAATAACTGTAACCAATGATAATAGAGGTTCTACTACTATACCAGATGTAGAAGATTTGAATAGAGATCAAACTATGAATACTATTAATGCTTACTACGAATATAAAGTAGATGTTAATAGTAGCACATTACAAACTGTCGGTCAGAATTATATTACAGATATTCGTACCACAACAGTTGATTTGCCGAATGGTGGAACAACCCAAGCTCGCTGGGTTTTATTTAAAATTCCGGTTGCAAATCCAGATAATACTTTTGGTGGTATTTCCGATTTTAGATCCATCCGTTTTATGAGAATGTTCATGACAGGATTTACAGAACCTGTAACATTGCGTTTTGGCGCATTAGATTTGGTTCGTGGCGAGTGGAGAAGGTTTGTTAATACTTTAGATATTAATGATCCAAATCCTAACGATGACGGAACAATTTTTGACGTTCAAGCAGTTAATATTCAAGAAAATTCACAAAGAACTCCCATAAATTATGTAACGCCACCAGGAGTTGTAAGAGAACAACTTTACAACAATAATACCTTAATAAATCAAAACGAACAATCTCTTTCGTTGCGAGTAACCAATTTAGAACCAGCAGATTCAAGAGCAGTTTTCAAAAATGTTAGTGTTGATATGCGTCAATATAAAAAATTAAAGATGTTTTTGCATGAAGAAGGATTGCCAACAAATGAAAATTCTGTTGCTGATGGTGAGTTGGTTGGATTCCTAAGATTTGGTAACGACTTTACACAGAATTACTATCAAGTTGAAATTCCACTAAAGAAAACAAATTTTGGAACTAGTAATCCAGATTTAATTTGGCCAGAAGCAAATGAAATTGATTTGGATTTGTCTTTGCTTACTTTATTAAAAATTAAAGCAATGTCTATTGATCCGAGTACTTTGCAAGATGGTGTTTACTTTCAAGACGAAGAAGATCTAAACCCAAATGCAGCAACAAAACCAAACAAATTGCGTCTTGGTATAAAAGGAAATCCAAATTTTGGATTAGTACGGACACTAATGGTTGGAGTTAAAAATCAGACAAATACTACGCAATCTGATGCCGGATCAAGAGATTTGGGTGCAGAAGTTTGGTTTAATGAATTGCGTTTGGCTGAACTAGATAATAAAGGCGGAATGGCGGCAGTTGCAAGTTTAGATGCAAATATGGCCGATTTTGCAACAATTTCTGCAACAGGTAGATTAAGCACATTTGGTTTTGGTTCCTTAGAACAAGGTCCAAACGAAAGAAGTCGGGAAGACATTAAACAATATAATATAGTAACCAATTTTAGTTTGGGTAAATTATTGCCAAAAAAATGGGGAATCAATTTACCATTCAATTATGCAATTGGTGAAGAATATATTACACCAGAATACGACCCTTTTAACCAAGATATTCGATTACAACAATTACTTGACAATACTCCAGACGAAGCTGAACAAAGAAATATTCGTAACCGAGCAATTGACTACACCAAGCGCCAAAGTATCAATTTTATTGGAGTACGAAAAGAACGCGGCGAAGAGCAAAAATCGCATTTTTATGATCCAGAAAATTTAACTTTATCCTATTCTTATAATCAAGTTGAACGACATAATTTTGAAATTGAAAATTTTATTGACCAACAAGTTAATACATCTGCCGATTACACTTATGCGTTTACCGCTAAACCGATAGAACCTTTTAAAAATATAAAAACCTTTCAAAAAAGTAACTATTGGAAAATGCTGAAAGATTTCAATTTTAATTATTTACCATCATCAGTAAGTTTTAGATCTAATATTATTCGCCAGTACAACAAACAAAGCTTTAGATTGGTGGATGTAGAAGGAATTGGTTTAGAATCTTTATACCAAAGAAATTATTTGTTTAATTACCAGTATGGTTTTAATTACAATCTTACCAAAGCATTGAAATTAAATTTCACATCGTCAACCAATAATATTGTTCGTAATTATATAGATGAAAATAATGTTCCGGATAATACCAATACTATTTGGACAGACTTTTGGAATGTAGGAGAAGCAAATACACACAACCAACAACTAGTTCTTAACTATGAATTGCCATTAAGTAAATTGCCGTTTTTTAGTTTTATTAAATCAACCTATACTTATACCGGAGATTATAGTTGGTTACGTTCCTCTGTGGCATTATCTAATTTTACTACAGAAGATGGTATATCTTACGATTTAGGAAACACTATTCAAAATGCCGGGTCGCATAAGTTGAACACCGCTTTTAATATGGATAGTTTTTACAAATACATAGGATTAACTAAAACTAAAAATAATCGAGCATCAATTACAAGACCAACTGCACCGCCAAAACCAGGTGAAAAAATTGTTGCCGTTAAACCGCAAACCTCTAACGAAAGAAATGTTTTTGTATCTGGATTAATAGGATTTCTAACAAGCGTAAAAAATATTCAAGTCGATTATACCGAAAATCGCGGAACCGCATTGCCAGGTTATACGCCAGGAATCGGATTTTTAGGCACATCCCGACCAACGCTAGGATTTGTTTTAGGTAGCCAAGACGACATCCGCTTTCAAGCGGCGCAAAATGGTTGGTTAACTAATTATCCAGATTTTAATCAAAACTTCACCCAAGTAACCAATAAGATTTTAAATTATACAGCAAATATTGATTTGTTTCCAGATTTTAAAATCGATGTTAATGCTAACAGAACTTTTGCTGATAATTTTTCAGAACAATATGATGTAACAAACGGAGTATACAATTCTCGTTCGCCATACAACTTTGGTAACTTTGCTATATCTACTATTTTAATTAAAACGGCATTTAACAAAAGCGATGAAAATCAATCTGCGCCTTTTGATGATTTTAGAAATAACCGACTGGTTGTTGCCAACCGTTTAGCAACTAATTTTTACGGATCAAATACTTTCCCTACAACGCCAGACGGTTTTCCTGTCGGATTTGGTAAGAATAGTCAAGATGTTTTATTGCCATCTTTTTTGGCAGCATACAGCGGGCAAAGTGCTTCAAGTACTTCTTTAGGAATTTTTAGAAGTTTCCCAGTTCCTAATTGGAATGTTAAATACAGCGGATTGATGCGATACGATTTCTTTAAAGAAAAGTTCAAACGATTCTCTTTACAACATAATTATAGAGCAAGTTATACGGTTAACTCTTTTAGAAGTAATTTTGAATACGATAAAGATCCAACGGGTTTAGATGTTTCTGGAAATTTTAGAAGTAAAACTATTGTAGGAAACATTAACTTAGTTGAGCAATTTAGTCCACTAATTCGAGTTGATTTTGAATTAAAAAACTCCTTCCAATTTTTGGCTGAATTAAAAAGAGACCGAGCTTTATCTATGAGTTTTGATAATAATTTGCTAACAGAGGTAAAAGGAAATGAATACGTTATTCGATTGGGTTACCGATTTAAAGATGTTATTTTCCGTTCGCAATTAGTAACCGATCCTTCTGGAATTATTAAAGGAGATATCAATTTAAAGATGGATTTTTCTTACAGAAAAAATAAAACTATTGTTCGCTATTTAGATTATGATAATAATCAAGTTGGCGGCGGACAAGACGTTTGGTCAGAAAAATTGACCGCAGATTATTCCTTTAGCAGAAACCTAACGGCGATTTTCTTTTACGATCATCAGTTTTCGCAAGCAGTTATCTCAACCGCATTTCCGCTTACTAATATAAGAGCAGGAATTACGCTTCGTTATAATTTCGGAAATTAATTTCGGAAATTAATTGCAAAAAATCTGAAATAATGATACTTTTGAAGTCACAAACAACGTGCAATTTAAAACCATAACAATACAATGAGCGTACCAAGTAATTTAAAATATACAAAAGACCACGAATGGGTTTCTATTGAAGGAGATGTTGCAACAGTAGGAATTACACATTTTGCGCAAGGCGAATTAGGAGACATTGTATATGTTGAGGTAGAAACTTTAGACCAAACCTTAGATAAAGATGAGGTTTTTGGAACAGTTGAAGCTGTTAAAACAGTTTCGGATTTATTTTTGCCTTTATCGGGAGAAATTATAGAATTTAATGAAGATTTAGAAGCAAATCCAGAAAATGTAAATTCTGATCCTTATGGAAAAGGATGGATGGTTAAAATTAAATTTTCAAACCCATCAGAAGTTGAAGCATTGTTAGATAATGAAGCCTATTCTACTTTGATTGGTGCGTAGGAAATTCTTTTTTTTAATTGCTGCAATTCTTTGGACGGTTTTAGTAATCTATTTGAGTTTAGCAATAATTTCTGTGCAAGAGGTTTCTTTGCAGTTCTTTAAAAACCAAGACAAAATAGTGCATTTTACTTTTTATTTTGTTTTTACTCTATTGTGGTTCGAGAGTGCAAAGCGAATTGAAAACAATAAAAAAAGGCTATTACTTGTAATTGGTGTTGCAATTTTGCTCGGAATAATAATGGAATTGTGTCAAGGTTTTTTTACTAATTACAGAAGTCCAGATATTTGGGATATTTATGCAAACAGCCTTGGTGCACTTTTAGCAGGAACTTTAATAAATAGATTTAGATTAAAAAAAACATAGTAATTGAAAATCCCGCTTTAAGTGGGATTTTTTTTAAATTTATAACAAATTAGTATAATGCCATAATGCAACATTTAAAAACCTATCTTGATTCTACCTACTTAAAAACTGCACAAGATGCGGGTATTTCTGATACAGAAAATCAAAAAACTGTGACTAATTGCATTGATGAAGCAATTCATGAAAATTTTAAATTGGTGATGATTCGACCAGAATTTGTCTCCTTAGCCAAAAAGCGCATCAATAAAGCCAAATCTGGCGTTTTGGTAGGAACTGTTATAGATTTTCCTTTAGGAACAAAATCTGTTTCAGATAAAATTGCAGAAGCGCTAATTGCAATTAAAAATGGTGCCGATGAATTGGATTTTGTCTGTAACTATTGCGAATTCATTCAAGGCAATACTATTTTGATAAAAAATGAAATATTACAATGCTGTAAAGTTGCATTAGAAAATCACAAAACAGCCAAAATTATCATTGAAGTTGCAGCCTTAAATGCGACACAAATTATTAAAATTTGTTCGTTAATTAAGAATGTAGTAATGGCTAATTTTAAAGAAGAATGCTACCAACATGTTTTTGTAAAATCATCAACAGGATTTTATAATACCCCAGATAATTCGCCAAATGGCGCTACCTTTAATAGCATTATTATGATGCTAGAAAATGCATCGCCGTTGCAAATAAAAGCCTCTGGCGGAATATCCAATCAAAAAATCGCCTTGCAATATATTCAATTAGGTGTAAAACGAATCGGAACATCATCGGCGAAAGCTTTAATTGCCAACGCTACTTCAAATACTAAAACTTATTACTAAAATAAAAAATGTTTTCAAAACACTTATTTATCCTTTTGGCATTCGTTTCCTTTTCTGTATTTTCTCAGAGAAGTAATGAAGAGTTTCCTGTTTTTTCATCTTGTGAAAATTTGCAATCTACCGACTTAGAAAATTGTTTTTACAAAGAAGTACAACAGTTTGTTTTTACTAGTTTTAAAGTGCCAAGTAATTTAAATTCGGATTATAAAGGAACGGTAATTGTAATTTTTGAAGTTACAAACATGGGTAATTTTGTAATTCAATATGTTGATTCTAACCAAGAAGGTTTGCAAGAAGAGACAAGAAGAGTTTTTAAAATGATGCCTAAAGTTGGTCCACCAACTTATAACGGCAAACCAACGTATGCTAGATATACTTTAAACATTGCAATTCCGTTACAAAATCCTTTAGATATCCAAAGAAATAATTCAGATTCAACAGATTTAGTAAACAGTAATAATAGTAAAACATCAGATAAAAAAGCTAAGGTTATAGGCAGAGAATTAACCGAACTAGAAAGTATTAAATACGACACATTTCAGAATCCAGAATACGATAGTAAATTGAACATTCCGTTTTCACACAGTTATTATTCTCAATTTGATTCTGCTTTAAATCAAGTTGGATCTAATAATCACACGGCATCTAAACCTTATAATTATGCCGAAGTTTCTAAATATTATAATTTAAAGGAAGTCAATCAAAAATTGATGAAAAAGAAAGAAACGTGGCTTGGCAAAAAGTTGTGGAACGAAAATCTAATTGCTATTCAAGGCGAAAATCATTGGTTTACTTTAAATCCAATATTAGATTTGCAAGTAGGAAAAGCAAGTCCGAGTAGAACAAATTATACTTTTGTAAATACACGTGGAATTCAATTTCGAGGAGGTTTGGGAAAAAATCTAAATTTTACTACCACAATTTATGAAAGTCAAGGACGTTTTGCAGATTATTTTAATGATTATGCTAATTCTATAAAGCCAGATGGCGGAAATCCTGCTATTATTCCAGGAATCGGTATTGCAAAAGAATTCAAAACAGATGCGTATGATTTTCCACTTGCAGAAGCAAACTTAACTTTTGCAGCAAGTGATTTTTTAGATATTCAGTTGGGTTACGGGCGCAACTTTATTGGCGACGGGTATCGTTCTTTGTTGCTTAGTGATGGCGCGAGTCCATATCCATTTTTAAAAATAAATACTAAATTCTGGAAAATAAAATATACTAATACGTATACTTGGCTAAAAGATGTTCGGTCAGAAGTTACAGAAGACAGAACCTATGCAACTAAATTTTCTGCAAATCATTATTTAAGTTGGAACGTTACAAATAAACTAAATTTAGGTTTTTTTGAATCTGTAGTTTGGGCAAATCAGAACAATCGAGGTTTTGATGTAAACTTTGTAAATCCGATTATATTTTATCGTGCTGTCGAATTTTCTTCTTCATCAAGAAGTGGAAATGCATTATTGGGTATAACAAGTAAATACAAAATAAATAACAGTGTGAATTTATACGGACAGTTTTTGCTAGATGAATTTTCTTTGAGTGAAGTTAAAAAGCAAAATCAAAGTTGGAAAAACAAGTTTGCATTTCAAATAGGAGCGAAGTACTACGATGCTTTCAGTATCAAAAATTTGTTACTTCAAGTAGAGTACAATCACATCCGACCATATGTATATGCGCATAGCGAAGTAATTACTAACTACGGACACAATAACCAAAGTTTAGGTCACAATTGGGGCGGAAATGCCAAAGAGTTTTTGCTTATTGGAAGGTATCATAAAGGACGTTTTTTTGCCGATGCTAAATTTACAGCTGGGATTCGTGGGTTAGATTTTGATGCAACAACCGATATAAATAATTATGGAGGAAATATTTATATAGACTACGATACCAACCGA
>JBLIJW010000049.1:0-19388 GCA_047636155.1 Flavobacterium sp.
AAATTATAAATATTTTCTTTTACTACGTTATTTACTTGTATTGATAATTCTACTTTACCTTTGTTGGTAAACTTGATAGCATTGCTTAATAAATTAATTAAAATTTGTTTTATACGAATATTGTCAATGTTTAAATAATTTGGTATTTTTTGATCAATGGTAAAAATTAATTCTAAATTTTTGCGATTGGCGTCATAAGAGAGTAACTCAATTACTTGTTCGCAAAGCACTCGGAAATTATGGGGTTTTATATCTAGGTCTAATTTACCAGCTTCGATTTTTGAGAAATCTAAAATATCATTAATAATTGCCATTAACGTTTGTGCCGAATTGTTAATGGTGTTCATGTAACTGGATTGAATTTCTTCTAAATTTGTATTTTTTAATAGTTCTGTAAATCCTATAATTCCATTTAAAGGTGTTCTAATTTCATGACTCATATTTGCTAAGAAATCTGATTTTGCCTTGTTAGCCATTTCAGCATAATTTTTTTCTGATATGGCATTTTCTGTTTCTTTACGGTTGGTTACATCTATGAAAATACCTTCAATAAAGTCCATTTTTCCGTTTTTGTAAATTGCATTTCCAAATTCTTCTACCCAAACGATATAATTATCTTTATGAAATATGCGATATTCTGAATGAATTTTTTGTTTGTTTTTAAGCGCTGTTTCAATTTCAAAATGAACGCGTTGGTAATCTTCTGGATGAATTAAATCTTTAAATAAAATTTTGTTGTTAAGAAAATCTTCTTTAGGATAACCAGTTAGTTTTTCTATTTCATCATTCAGGAATAATTTGGATCTCTTATCGTCTGGTTTTGATAAATAAATCGTTCCAGGTACATAATCTGCTAAAAGACGAAATCTTTTTTCGCTTTCTTGAATTAATTTTTCCGAATAATTTCTATTCATTACAGCAGAAATATTGGTGGTAACTATTTGTAAAATATTTATTTCGTCTGCTGTCCAGAATCGTTCTTTTGAAGTATCGTCAAGCACAAGAACACCTTGAAGTTCGTTGTTACTTATAATACCTAGAATTAGAACAGATAAAATGTTGTATTTTTCAAGCAACAACTTTAGTTGGTCGTTGTTTACTTCTCTCGTAAATCTTGCAAAATATTTTTTATTTACAAAACCATCTAAATAGGATAAAACTCCTTCTACAGGTAGGCTTTCTAATTCGGGATTAATTTCAACTAATTTCTTTTCGGTATGAAGCCATTTGTATTTCTGATTTATCCGTTTTTTATCTTCCGAAAGCTCAAAATAACTTATTCTGTCTGCTTTTATGAAGGAACCAATTGCGTTAAGTGTAAATTGGAACATTTCTTTAGAGTCTTTGAATTCTAGAAACTCCTTGGTACTTTTTGCTATTATAGAAAGCATTTGAGTCTTGTAAGCAAGTTGGTTCTCTGCTTTAATTCTTTGATTAGTTTCTAATGAAATTACAATTAAATCTGCAATAGCTTTTGCAAAATTGGTATCTTGATCGTCCCATTTTTTACTTTCGTCAATCACTTCAATACACAAAACACCAGACAATTGACCGTTCAACATAATTGGTGTATCTAAATAAGAAAGTACTTTATTATCTGTCAAATAAACAGTAGTTTTTTTTATTTCATTTTTGCTAAATGCGTTGGCAACTATAATTTGGTTTTCTGCTTTTAATTCGCTGTAATAATTTTCAATATCATTTTTTTGCACCGTTTTTCCGTGAGAAAGAGTTTGTTTTTTGGCATCATATAATACTTGACATATTAATTGTTCTGAAAGTATGAGCCAATAACTAGCTCTATCTGTTTGCATTGCCTTGCAAGTCGTTCTTAGTATGTCTGCTAAAATACTATCTTGATCTTGGTCTTTAGAGTAAACTTCTGTAGAGATTGTTTTTAGACTTTCATTGTATTTTTGAGTTTTTTGTAGGCGGTATTTATTTTTGGTTTCTAACTTTTTTAATTTCGTAATATCACGTGCAATTCCGTAAAAACCGTTGAATTTATTTTGTTCGTTTTTTATAGTAGTCAATCGTTGTGATACCCAAATTTCTTTACCATTTTTGGCGATAAACGGAAACTCCATATCTACAACTTCTCCTTTTTTCTCTAATAAGTCCAAAATTTTAGTTAGAACAAAATCAAGATAATCGGGACGTATTAATTCATTGAAATTTAAATTGGTGATTTCTTCAAAGGTTTTATCTAAAACTGTAAACGCAAATTCATTGGCATAAATAAAATTTCCGTTTCTATCTGTTTCAAAAATCAAGTCTTTAGCGTTTTCAATAAGATTTTGGTGCCTGTTTTCTAGTTTAACTTTTTCGGTTACGTCTTGGCCAATATGTATTATAAATTCTTGGCTAAATTTATTATCTAACCATTGGATGTAGCGATAATTAGCATCTTTGGTTTTGTGTTTTTTAATTTGAAACTCTTTTGGATTAGAACTAATCTCAGTTTCTATTTGATCTTCTTCTATAGTTAATGTCCAAAAATTTATTCCAAAAATTTCTGAATTGGTATATCCTAAAATAGATTTTATATTTTCACTACTATAGACAACTTCTCCTTTCTTATTTGTTGCTATTACTAATGAACTACTTTTATTCACTATCTCATTAGTAAAAATTAATTTTTTATTGGAGTTTTTAAAGTAAATGTATTGCGCATAATTTATTAGCGATAACATAGCAATGGTAGACACTAAATGGTATATGTTAGAATTAGACATTAATTCAAGCCACCATAAACTAAATAATATGCTCAAAACTACTGTAATGAAATACCAATATTTTTCAATTTCTTTAAATAAGCTAAAAGACAAAAAAATTAAAAAAGTAAATTCTAATATGTTTTCTATTTTATCTGCATCTATCGTTAAATGATAAATTACTAAAATGAAATAGCCTAAAAACAATAATTTAAAGAGTGGAATTACAGAACTTCTTATTTTTAAATTTTTTGCTGAAGCAAAGTATAAAAAAATAAGTATTGGACCTAAAACGATATTTAGAATGGCAAAAAATTTATTAAAATCTAAGGAAAACATTAAAACTCCGATGCCAAAAACAGGAATGGTAAGACCTAAATAAATAAAATATAGTCGAAATTGATCAATTCGTTCTTCTCTTAAACTAAAGTTTTTTAATTCGGCTTTGTTGTTTTTATTGGTAGTTTTTACAATAAGCGATGTTAAAGCTATTAATAATACTAGAAATATAAATAAATACAACCTTTTAAATTCAAAGGTGTTATTTAAAAAAAATACTTTAGAAAAAAGTATTTTTGAAAGTAAGATGAAATTAAAAATTGGTAAAATAATTGGCATTTTTTTTTGTTTGAATTAAAAGGTTACATCCACTTAAGTATCTTTTTTAAAAATCTTAAGTTATTTTTATATGGTGGATATTTTAACGTAATATCGAGCCAATTAGCACGATGAACCACTGTTTTTTTATGTACGAAAGTATCGTAACTGTATTTACCATGATATGCACCAATTCCAGAATTTCCAATTCCGCCAAAAGGTAAATTATTATTTGTGAAATGAACCATTGTGTCGTTAATACAACCACCACCAAAAGAAAAAGTATTTATGAAATATTTTTTTGCTTTATCAGAAGTTGTAAATAAATAAGCAGAAAGTGGCTTATCTAAACTAAAAATAATTTCTTCTACTTCTGATAAATTGGAATAAGAAATTATGGGTAAAATAGGTCCGAAAATTTCTTCTTTCATTATTTCCCCTTTTAAAGAAACATTGTTTAAAAGAGTAGGACTAATATACAAATCGGATTTATCAATTTCTCCGCCAAATATAATTTCTTGGTTTAAAAGTAAGTTGTTTAAACGTTCCCAATTTTTTGTATTAATTATTCTAGAAAAATCTGTTGACGTGATAGGTCTTTCACCATAATTTTTAGTAATAACTAATTTCATTTGGTTTATAAACTTTTCTTTTACAGATTCATGAACTAATAAATAATCTGGAGCAATGCAAGTTTGTCCTGCATTAAAAAATTTACCCCAAGCAATTCTGCGCGCTGCAATTTTTATATTGGCAGTTTCATCAACTATGCAAGGATTTTTTCCGCCAAGTTCTAAAGTTACTGGCGTAAGATTTTCTGCAGCAGCTTTAGCAACAATTTTTCCTATAGCTACGCTTCCTGTAAAGAAAATATAATCCCATTTTTGTGCTAACAATTTTGTAGAAACTTCTGCATCACCAAGAACAATTTGTACCTCATTGGTTTCAAAAACTTCTTCTATTAAAATTTTTATTAATTCGGATGTTTTTGGAGTTAATTCGGATGGTTTTAAAACTACAGAATTTCCTGCTGCATAAGCAGCAATTACTGGATAAATAGCTAATTGATATGGATAATTCCATGGAGAAATTATTAAAACTTTACCATATGGTTGGTTGTAAATATAATCGTCTGAGGGAAAATTAATTAAACTTGACAAAACTTTTTTGGGTTTTGACCAATTACTTAAGTTTTTAATTGTGTTTTTTAACTCGCCAAGAACATAATTAACTTCACTAATGTATGCTTCAAATTCGGGCTTTTTACAATCGTTAAACAACGCTTTACAACAAGCATCTTCTTCCCGTTGTAAAACAGAAAGAAGCTGTGTTAATTTATTTTTACGATGTTGTAAATTATTAATTACCATTTAGATTTTATAAGAAAGACCATCTAAAACCGGTATAAATATCTGCTTGTTTGCTGTCATTAATTAAAGCAGTAACAATAGAACCAGAACCAATAAAAAAGCCACCAACTCTAAAGCCAATACCTGTATTGAAACCAGAAATTTCATTACTACCAATTGGAGCAAATACTTCGAAATAGTTGGTAGAAAACCGTGGCGTAATGGTAAAGGTATTTTGAGCAGTTATTTGATCGTTGTTTCCGTCTTTATTTACTTTTTGTTGTAAATATCCAGTTACATATAGTTTTGGAATGACTTTAAAATCAGCATATAAATTAATAGTTGTTGGTAGTTTTGCCTTAAAATCATTCGAATCATTTTGCTTGGTAAGATAGCCACTGCTTAAAAGTATTTGTTCAATTTCCTCAAGACTATCTAAATTTTGAAATTGATTTAAATTTAAACCAGGATTACCAGGAGTTGCGTTTGGAATACTAAGGGCATAATTTGTAGACTGATTGTTTTCATCTTTAAATGTCATTGCTCCAATATTGCGAATGGACAGTCCTGCATTAATTTTGTAGGCATTTTTTTTATTAGAATTGGCATCGTCTTTTAGTTGAAAATTTGCTCCAATATCTGCACCAAGTCCGTTCAAACCACCAAAAACAGATTTGGAATATTCGTCAAAATTGGCAAAGCTATTTCCTAAACTACCCGAGTACGCAATGTTTAAATTTGCTGAAGCGTTTGAGAGTGTTAATTGTTGAGAAATATCTCGTGTTATTGTACCTTGAAATTTATCTAAACCTAAATTGGCATAAGAACCAGGAAATAATAATTTAACGGTTGCGCCAACATTGAAGGAATATTTTTCTGTATCCATAATATTTCTGGCGGCAACTAAACTTATTTCTCCCCAAGTTGTTCCGTTTAAACGTTGGTTCGTATCGCTGTTAATAGTTGTTGAACCGCCAAGAATTGCATCGATAGCTGAATTAGAAAGTGCATTTCCCAAATTAGTATTTACATCTACAACATCTAACTTACCTTGTGCTTTTGCCGAAATTCCGAAAGCCCATTTTTGATATTTCATTGCGAAACTTGGTAAATATGCTTCCACATCAGCTCGAAGATTTACTACGCCATCACCTAAAAATAATTTTTCTTCAATACTTGTATCCGAAAATATATCGCTAAATCCGATTTTATCATTTCCGATATTGGCACTAAATGAAAGTCCGCCTACTTCGAACTTATTATTCATATTAACCAATTCTGCCGGGTTGTAATTGGCATTTAAAATCCCAACTCTGCTAGAAGTAGAAATTCCGTTAAAATGTTCTTGACCAAATGCAAAAACTGAAATTAAGGGAGCTATGTATAAAAAATAATTTTTCATAATTTAGAATATTTATTAAGGTTTTTATTACAAATATATCTTTTTTTAAGTTACTTAACTAAATTCCAAAGGACATCGTTTGGAGTTGGAGCAATAATTATTAAATCACTTTTGGTTACCGGATGAATTAATTCTAATTTTCTTGCATGAAGGTGAATTCCACCATCTGTATTGCTTCTGTCAAATCCGTATTTTAAATCTCCTTTTATCGGTGAATTTATTGCAGAAAGTTGAGCTCGAATTTGATGGTGTCTGCCTGTATGCAAATTAATTTCAAGTACAAAATAATTATTTAAAGATGCAATTATTTGGTAATCTAAACTTGCTAATTGACTATTTGGAACTTCTTTAATATGAGCTTTTGATGAGTTGTTTTTCTCGTTTCTTTTAAGATAATGAATTAAGGTATTTTTTTCGTCTTCTGGTTTATTTTTTACAATAGCCCAATAAGTCTTTTGGGTTTCTCGATTTTTAAAAAGGCTATTTAATCGCGTTAAAGCTTTTGTAGTGCGTGCAAAAATTACAATGCCGGTTGTTGGTCTGTCCAAACGGTGCACAACACCTAAAAAGACTTCTCCTGGCTTTTCGTATTTTTGCTTAAGATATTGTTTCACAATTTCGGATAGTGGTGTGTCACCCGTTTTGTCTCCTTGAACAATATCGCCAACACGCTTGTTTACAGCGATTATGTGGTTGTCTTCGAATAGAACTTGTAGGTTCTCTTTATTGGATACCACTTTGTTACTCATACTATTTTAGTTTATGCAATAGAAAAAATTAATAATAAGAATTAATATTGTTCTTTCTCATTAGGAAAATCCTTGCTTTTCACATCAGCAACATAATTTCCAATCGCTTTGGTCATTTGGTCGTATAAATCTAGATAGCGTCTTAAAAATCTCGGGCTAAATTCATTGTTCATTCCGAGCATGTCATGAATAACCAGTACTTGTCCGTCAACACCGCCACCAGCACCAATTCCAATAACAGGAATTGATATGGATTTTGCTACTTTTTCTGCAAGATGTGCAGGGATTTTCTCTAAAACAATTGCAAAACAACCAATTCTTTCTAACATTTTAGCGTCTTCCAATAGTTTTTCTGCTTCTGTATCTTCTTTTGCCCTAACAGTATAAGTACCGAATTTATATATAGATTGTGGCGTTAAACCCAAATGTCCCATTACTGGAATTCCGGCATTTAGTATTTTTTTTATAGATTCTTTAATTTCACTTCCTCCTTCTAATTTTACTGCATGACCGCCACTTTCTTTCATTATTCTAATAGCAGAACGCAATGCTTCTTTTGGATCAGATTGGTAACTACCAAAAGGTAAATCGACAACCACTAACGATCTTTCAATAGCTCGAACTACGCCAGAAGCATGGTAAATCATTTGATCTAAGGTAATTGGTAACGTGGTTTCGTGTCCTGCCATTACATTACTTGCAGAATCGCCAACTAAAATTACATCGACGCCTGCCGAATCTACTATTTTAGCCATAGTGTAATCGTATGCAGTAAGCATCGAAATCTTTTCACCATTAGCTTTCATTTCAATTAGTGATTTTGTGGTGATTCTTTTGTAGTCTTTTTTTGCAACGGACATATTATGAATTTTGAGTTGTAAATTAATTTATTTTGTAAAAGTAGGAATTACTTTGTAAGACTAATGATTTAGTTTACTTATTTTGTCGAGTAAACACTTCATTTAGAGCTTTTGGATTAGAGGTTTTAAGAATTATTATGCCTTCTTTGTTGGTCAAAACAAAATTTGGATTGGCATATGCATTAAAATCTTTTTGGAAATCACGTATTCCTTCTTTTGCTTTTACATTTATCCAATTTTGTAGTTTTTTATCTGAAATAAATTTTTGCCACAAAGCAGCATCATCATCATCATTTAAAACGGCAATTAGTTGTAATTTTAGAAGTGGATTCATTTTTTGTAAAGCCTCAAAATATTCTTGAACTTTTGGCATAGTTTCATTACAATGACTACAACTCGGACTATAAAATGCTAAGTATGTAAAATCATAATCTTGATAATTTTTATATAAATCATACTCAACTCCTTGAGTGTCTTGAACTATTAGGTTAGGGATTTTAGAGTTTAGTGGAATTGTTTTTATAGTCTCACATTTGTTGCGATAGCCTGCTAATTCAGCATCCGTAAAATTATTGCATCCTTTAACATCTATGTAAGTATTGAAAAAAGAAAGAAATGATTCTTCTAAATTATACGATTCATAATATAAAAAGTTAGAAAGAAACCATTTCGTGTAGGCTTTATAATTATTAGAATTACTTTGTAAGTTCCCTAAAATTTTTTTTATAGAACTTTGGTAGTTCGAATTATTAATCGGAAAGCTACTTACATATTTGTATAAAAATTGGTATAAATTGGGCATTAAAAACATTCTAAAATCTGTAGTTTTAATTTCAGAGAAAAAGTTGTTTTGAAATGTTTTAAGTTCAGAAGGATTAGTAGGAATTTTTGATGCAATTTTATTTTGAATTTTAAAATATAAAGCCAAACTACTACTTGGATATTTAGCAATTAAAATTTTTCTGTTTGCGCTACTTTCTTCGCTATTTTTTTCGGATGTATTTTTTTGGTAAGTCTGGAAGTCGATATTTTTTTGGCTTTTAATGATTTCAACTGCTGTAATATTTGGTGTACGTAGATTAATAGTAAGTGTTTCTCCATTGTCTATAGCTAAATCTATGGTTCCGTTTTGATTGGCAATTCGCAGTAAGTAAATTGCATCATAAAGTTTCTGAGATTTTGTAAAAACTACTTTTTGAATATCCGATGTAATTGTTAAGCTATCTGATATTGCTTTTTCGCCATACAACCCAGAATATAAACAAAGTTCTATTTTTTTGCCTTTTAAATTTTCTGTATTGATAACAACCTCGTAACCATCTGAGGTTTTTTGAATAACTTTATTTTGAGAATAGGTAATAAATAAACAAAATATAAGACTAATAAATAAAAAAGATTTTAATTTCATTTTTATAATTTTTAACAATCTGCCATGTTTACAGCAATTGCAAGTCCACCTTCTGATGTTTCTTTGTACTTACTGTTCATATCTTTTGCTGTTTTCCACATGGTTTCAATGACTTTATCTAGAGGTACTTTTGCATTTTCTGCTTTGGTTTCTAAAGCCAATTCTGCGGCATGAATTGCCTTTATTGCTCCCATTGTATTTCGTTCAATACAGGGAATTTGAACTAAACCACCAATTGGATCACAGGTTAAACCCAAATGATGTTCCATTGCAATTTCTGCAGCAATTAATACTTGAGCAGAATTTCCTCCCATTACTTCACACAATGCTGCAGCAGCCATTGCGCTTGAAACACCAATTTCTGCCTGACAACCGCCCATTGCTGCAGAAATAGTAGAACCTTGTTTGAACAAACTTCCTATTTCTCCTGCAACCAACAAAAATTGCTTGATTTCTTTTTCGGTGGCATCGTGATTTTCAATCACTAAATAATACATTAAAACAGCGGGAATTACACCAGCGCTTCCGTTTGTTGGTGCGGTTACAACACGACCTAGTGAAGCATTTACTTCGTTAACAGCAAGTGCAAAACAGCTTACCCATTTAAGAATTTGACGAAATTTTACTTCTGTTTTTCTTATGCATTCCAACCATTCTTGCGGGTTACTATAATTAGATAAACCTATTAAATTTTGATGCATATCAAAAGCGCGACGACGCACATTTAATCCACCAGGTAAAATTCCTTCAGAATGGCAACCAATATACATGCATTCTAACATGGTGTCCCAGATTCTTAACAGTTCAAAATTCACTTCTTCTGGTCTTCGCATACTGTGTTCATTTTCTAGAACAATTTCAGAAATAGATTTTTCATTTACAATACAATGCTGTTGTAATTGTAAGGCATTATCAATCATGTATGGAAAAGCACATTTTATTTTGAATTTTTCTTTGGCAAGAATTCGCTCTTCTTTCACTACAAATCCACCTCCAATACTGTAATAAATTTCAGAGAAAGTAGAATTATCTGATAAAAAAGCTTTAAATTCTATACCATTTGCATGAAAATCTAAAAACTCTTTGTGGTAAATTATATCTGATTCAAACGAAAAAGAAATTTCTTTTTCATTGTCTAATTGTATGAAATGCGAAGTTTTAATTTTGTTAATTATTCCGTCAATATTTTCTACGGGAATAGTTTCTGGATTTTGTCCACTTAGTCCTAACATAACTGCGAAATCTGTTGCATGTCCTTTTCCTGTTAAAGATAAAGAACCATATAAATGAATTTCAACTTTAGTAATGGTATCAAATTTATTTTCGGACTTAATTTCTTCTAAAAATCTTTCGGCAGCACGCCAAGGTCCAAGAGTGTGCGAACTTGAAGGTCCAACTCCAATTTTTAACATGTCAAAAACAGAAATACATTCTTCCATAAATAAGGTAATTTGAGCTACAAATATATAGGTATTACTAGTAAACTAATAAAATTTTAACGTCTTTTTCCTTGTTTTTGCTATCAAAGGACTAGTATTGGATTGATTTTTAAGAAATCTTGAAATAGAAAAATAAAATTAAGTAATAATATTTTTTTTTATAAATGTAATTTTACAATCAAAATGTAAAGAAATGAATATTTTAAAAAATTATTATATTAAATCAACTATTACAATTTTAAAAGAAACCTTTAGTAATTTTATATCCGATAGAGGTTTTAAATTGAGTGCTTCGTTATCTTACTATACCATTTTTTCTTTGGCACCATTATTACTTTTAATTATTTCATCGGCCGGTTTCTTTTTTGGTGAAGACGCTATAAGAGGAAAAATATTTTCTGAATTAAACGGAATACTTGGGAATGAAGCTGCAGCTCAAATTCAAGAAGTTATAAAAAACACGCAACTTTCTGGCGAGACAAATTTTGCATTAGCTGTTGGGTTCGGAACTTTAATTTTTGCCGCCACAACTGTTTTTGGTGAAATTCAAGATTCGATGAATATTATTTGGAAATTAAAAGTACAACCAAAAAGAGGTTGGTTAAAATTTCTAAAAGACAGATTGCAATCGTCCTCTATTATTTTAGGCTTAGGATTTTTAATGATTGTTTTGCTGCTTGTTAACGGAATTTTAGTTGCCCTTAATCAATGGTTGATCAATTATTTTCCGGATATTACTATTGTTGTTTTTAAAATCCTAAATGTCACATTAAGTTTTGGTGTAATGACGGTATTGTTTGGAACTATTTTTAAAGTCTTGCCAGATGCACATATTTCTTGGAAGGAAGTAAAAACTGGAGCATTTTTTACTGCTTGTTTGTTTATGGTTGGTCGCTTTTTAATTGGATTATATATTCAAACAACAAACACAGGATTGGCTTATGGTGCGGCTGGTTCCATTATTGTGATATTAGTTTGGGTTTATTATACCGCTGCTATTTTATATCTTGGTGCACAATTTACAAGAGCGTATGCTAATTTTATGGGAATTCTGATAAGACCTGCTTCCTACGCAGTTTTTATACAAGAAATAGAAGTATCTAAAGTAGATAATTTAAATACTTAAAAAAGCAGGAAGATTATCTAAAACGGATAACCAATTGCCAAATTAAAAATCAGATTTTCAGAACGCCAAGGTCCGCTTCCAAAATCAATTTGGTTAATTACCCAACGGTTTCCTTCGGCTAAATTTGGTTTACGAATTGGGAATGCAAAATCTGTTCGTAAAACTAAAAAATCAAAATCAAAACGTAAACCTGCACCAACACCAACTGCTAATTCATTTAAAAATTTACTAGATAATTTTGCACCTGGCTTGTTTGGATCTTCATTTAACAACCAAATATTTCCAGCATCTACAAAAAGAGCACCTTTAACAATACTATAAATTTTTCCTCTAAATTCGGTATTCAGTTCTAACTTGGCATCACCAGATTGATCTGGTAAAAAAGTGCTGGCAGAATTAGAATTATCAAAACTTCCTGGGCCAATAGATCGAACTCTAAAAGCCCGAATACTGTTTGTTCCTCCTATAAAAAATTGTTTTATAAATGGTAATTCTTTTGAGTTTCCGTAAGCAAAACCACTACCAACAACAATTCTGCTTGCGAGTTGTGATTCTCCTCCTAAATTTAAATAATGTCTAAAATCGGCTTCTAATTTTACAAACTGACTATACGGAACGTTTAATATAGTTTTTGGGTCTTTAGTTTTTATATCTGTGCCAGATGCTAGTCCTACTAAATTTCCAGATAAGTCAATTCCAGATTTAAAATAGAAGGTATTTTTTGTTCTTTTTTGATTTGTATTCTGATAAGTATAAGAATAAGTTGGTCCAAATATTAATTGTTTTTGTATAACTCTGCCTAAAGAAGCATTTACTGCAATTTGCTCGTTGTATAAATCAGAAACGTTGTTAGACGCCACATAGGTAATTTCTGAGACATTTAATTCGTGTTCTTTGCGTTCGTTTTTTTTCCAGATGTAACCAAAAGATCCTTTTAGGGTTTGCAACGAATACAATTGTTGTCGCAATTGGTATTCATATCCTAAGGTTGCTTTAGTTCTAGGTACAAATCCGCTTGACGATCGCAATTTAAAAGGTGAAATAAATCGTGGCCAAATGAAATTGGCTTCTGTACCAACGCGGTACACATTAAAGCCATTGTTTTGTCCGGATACTTGTACTTCAACACCGCCAAAAATTGAAACAGTTAATAATTCTGCACCATGAAATGTGTTTCTATTGCTCCAATTTATATTTAATTCTGTACCTGTATAATTAGCGGAATTAGTTTTTGCCAAGGCTTCTAAGCGAATAGATTTTCTTGGCAACGGAGTTAAATAATAATAAGCATCTAAATAATTACCAATGGTATCGCTTTCTTTAAATTGGTTTTTTACGAATTTAAATGTTCCTAAGGTAACTAATCTGTTTAGAGATAAATTATGATTACTACGGTTATAGACATCGCCTTTTTTGAAATATAATGCGCGATCAAAAATTCGTGGTTTAAATAATTTTTCTTTATCAATAATTATAAAATCGTTGTATTTAATGATTTCAGCATTTGCTACAGTAATAGTATCTTGATTTAATTTAAAATTAGGATACACAATTATATCATTAATTTTATATTTATTTTTTGCTTTATTAGGGGTTTCGTTTTTGATTTTTAAAATTAAATCAACTTCGTGATTTGCAACCGTGCTATCTGCTTGGATCAGAATATAATCTTCATTAAAGTAGAAAAACCCTTTTTCTTTTAAACCAGCATCAATTCGAGATCTTTCTAGTTTTATGTTTGCCAAACTGTAAGGATTGCCTATTTGTAATAAAGTTTTTTCGGATATTTTATTTATTGCCTTGGTTAAATCTGAGGAATCATTAGGGAAACGTACCGACTTTATAAAATATTGTTTGTTTACTTTAACGCTATATTCTGCTTTGGCAGTTTTGCCACTTTTAGTAGAATCAGCGATAGTACTAGCATTAAAATAGCCATTATTTTCGACACTATTTTGCAAAACCTTGCCATTATATTCTAAATCGACCTTGCTAAATAAAACAGGTTCTTCTCCAACTCTATATTTTAGCCAATACCAAAATCCTTTTTCTTTTTTTACTTTCCCAGCAAGGTTGTAAAAGAATAGTTTTGGTCGCATACCCAAAATCTTTTTGTTTGGTTTTGGCCGCAACAATTCTTCTAAACTAGATTGTATGTTTTTTCTTTCTGGCTTGGATAAGGAATCGCTTTCTATGGTAACGTTTCCGCCAGTGTATAGCAAGTCACCTTCTGGCACAGCTTTTAATCCGCTACAAGAAATAATGGCAAAAACTAGTACAAAAATAATTATAAAGGATTGTAGCGGTTTCATTATTTATCTTCTTTCTTTTTTTTGGCTTCTTTTTTTTTATCTAGTTCATTTTGTAATTGCGATTTTTTAAAAAATTCACTAAATTTATTGTAGTCCATTGTTATTATAAATCCAACTCCTGTTTCTACAACTTGGCCTTGTAAAGCTACTTGGTATCTATTTTTTCTATATGCTCTAATTTTATATCGCCCATCTTTTGTTAACAAATAATCTGCAGTTACATCACCAGCAATGGTAGAAGAATTTTCGTTTTCTCTTTGAGCACCTTCTAATCCAATGTTACTTCCAACAGTTACTTTTAAACGGTCGTTGAGTAGTTGTTTAGAAATACCTACATTTAGGTCGGTTCTGTTTTCTTTGGTTCCTGTTGAATAGTCTTCGGTCGATTCTAAATCAAAATTTAATTGAACACCAGAAATTAAATCTCCCGCCAAATTATTAAGTTGTTGCGACAAAATTTTACTCGCACTTTGTCTGGCAATTGTTGCGGCATTTGTTCCGCCGGCTTCACTAGAGAAAGGATTTTCGCCAATAAATCTATTCAATAATAGTAATGCAAAAACTTGTTTGTTTAGTAATTTTGGTTGTTGTCTTAATTGTGCTAATTTTGTTTGCGTTGTGTTTATTATTTCTATCGAAACGTCGTTATATCCTTCTGGTAAAACAATATCGAAACTAATTTCTGGTTTTAATAAATCGCCTTTCATTTTAAGCTCAGTATTAAAAGAAATTTTTTGTTTATAGGAATTTCTAACATCTGCAGAAACGCTTCCTAATTGATCGTCAACCAAATCAATTGGAGCAGTTTCTGATGTATAAATAGCTGTGATTTTTACATCTGCTGAGGTTGGTTCACCAGTCCATAAAATATAACTACCTGGTTTTATATCAAATTTTCTTTTAATAAAATTAAAATTCATTTCATAAGAACCACCAGTAAATTCGTATCTACCGGTAAGATTTGTTTTTCCAGAAGGGTCAATACCGCCAGTTAAACGCGCTTCGCCTTTTAGTTTTAAGAAATCGCCGTTGGCTTTATCAATAATGATTGATAATTCGGCATCTTTATCTACTTCAATATTTACCGAAACATTCATTCCTTTTAATTCGGATTGATTTAATTCGTCCATGTTTTTTGAAGTATCAATTAAAATAGGTTGGTCTTGATCAATAAATTCTACAATACCTTCTCGATCTGCAACAGATGGATCAGATTGTGGCAATACAACAGAGAATTTGGTGTCTTTATTAATTTTGACCGTTCCCTGAACATTCGGACTTTCAACATCGCCAGTAACTTTAAGATTATTGTCTAAATACAATTCTCCATAATACATGTCGTTGTCTTTGGAGGTAGAATTTACTGCTCTAAAATTATCTGCTTTTACCGTTAAATCAAAACCTAAATTAGTTAAGTTTTCTGTTTTTACAATTCCATCAACGATTAAATCGTTTTCGTTTTCGTCTTTAAATTTGAAATTATTGAAAGTGATTTTATCGTTACCAAAAAGAACTGTATCGTTAATTAACTGAAATTTTGAATTTAAGGCTACAACATTCATCCCAACATTATTGAACTTTAAAGTTCCGTTTAAATTTGGTTTTTCAGCAGTTCCATTAATATCTAATTTTCCGTTTATAAACCCAGTACTTTTATTAATTGCTCCAAATGTAAAAGCTTGAATGCTTTTCATTTGCAATTTCATTACATCCAAAACAAATTCTAATTGCCCATTTCCGGTTTTGTATGTTCCATCTAAATTTACTTGATTGTCGTTTCCGGTAATTACAATATTGGTATCAAATGTGTTGGCAATACGATTGTTAACTTTTATGGCAATATTTCCAACGGTATCTTTTTTAACAGTAAAAGTATCGATGTTTAAATCTGCAGTAAAGTTTGGAGTTTGAGCTAAATTAGTAACTTTGGCTACTCCATTAATTTTTCCGCCAAATTCATAATCACTCTGAACAAAATTTGTAAGTGTTTTTATTTCGAAATCTTTTAATTCTACATTTAATGGAGTATTTTCAGTGGTAGATTCCGATTGAATATTCAACATATTATTTCCTTTGGATAAATTGAAATTATCTACATAAATTCCTTTTTTTCTAAGTTGAATCAAGTTTTCTTCGGCTAAATCCCATTTTTCGTAATTCAATAATAAATTAGATGGATTTAATTTTATTTCGTTTATACCATTTTTATTTTCAAAAGTTCCGGCTAGTGTATATTTATCTACGTTTTTAATGTCTTTTAATTCTAGTAAATAATCTACTACGTTTTCTGAAACCACACCAGAAACTTTAGCAAATGGCAATTCAAAACTTGGATTTTTAACATCGTCTACAAAAAGACTGTAAACTAATGAATTATCTACTTTATCTACTTTAATTACTGCATTAGTTATTGTATTTCCTGCATAAACTAGTTTAGGAATAGTACCGTTTATTTGAATAGTGTCGTTAACCGAATTATAACGGGCTTCTAATTTAATAGGAGAAAGTGTAGTGATTTCTGGAACTATTTTTTGTAAAATCGGACTGTCTTTAATGTCAATTACCAAGGTAACTTGTTGTAGTTCTGATTTTTTGGCTTTAATTTTTTGTCCTAAATCGTAATATTTAGAAATGGAATTAATTAACGCATCGCCAATTTTAGATAATTTAAAGTTACCTTCTATCGCAACATTTGCGAATTGCGAAAGCAGTCTGATGGAATTAGTTTGTGCATTGTTTACTGCAATTAAAGTCAAACTATCTAACGGGAATTGTTCTTTTTCTAAGGCAACTAAAAAATTTAATGCTTTAAGTTTTCCATTTAGGTTGTCAACATCAATCGATTCAAAATCTGCTTCGACATCGCCTTTTAATTTTAAAGCACCGGTGTACAAATTTAATTTTCTTAAATCGGCAATATCAATTTTTAAATTCAACTTGGCATTAGGATATTTACCATTAAAACCACCGTTAGAAACTAAATCAAAGGTTAAATTAGGATCGTTTGCATTAACTTTAGCATTAAATTTTCCGTTTGCAATTGCTCCGTTAAGGTTAATATTTGTGTACTGGTATTTGTTAAAATCGGCTTTTATTATTTTACCTTGCACTTTAGCATTTGCTGTTTTTGGATTTAAACCTTGGCCAGAAACTTTAGCTCGAACTGATAAAATTCCGATTTGATTGTTCTGAATTAGTTTACCAAAATTAAAATTATCTAAGGTTGCATCGGCAATATATTTTTCTTGATTTTTGCGACGTTGATCAAAAGTAGCATCGATTTTGGCATTTCCCATACTCGATTTTAAATCTAGTTTTGTTTCAAAATTAGTTATTGCGCCTTTAAAATTTCCTACCAATAGCATGCTTTGTGGCAACGTGATATTTGTAGGAATTGTTCCGTTTGGCACAAAACCTTTAATATCTTTTGCAGTTGTTTGAAATTGCTTGATATTTAGATCAAAATAAGCCATTTCTGCATTTGGCATTCCTTTTATAGTTCCAGAAATTGATGCTTTGGTAGAACCGATTCCGCTGACTTCTAAATTCGGAATTTCTAAATCTTTTACTTTTCCAGAAATGGTAGAATTGATTTTTAGAATTGCATTTGGATATGTTTTAAACGGTTTAGTTTGCGCCAAAGAAGGAACGAAATATAAAATATCTTTAAATCCTAACGTACTATTTTTTACAGATGCATTGATTTTTAATTCGCCCAAATTTTTCTCAATGCTTGCAATAGATTGGTATTGCGCACCAATTTGATCTTTAAAATCGGTTTGAGGTGTTTTTAAGTATAAATTTTTTAAATACGATTGGGTATCAGAATAATAAAAATTGGCAGTAAATTGATCTATTTGAACGCCACTTTTATCTCTTACATTAAATTCAGATACAGTTCCTTTTGCACTTATACCATCATAATAAAAAGAACTGGCATTTAAATTTAAATCTGTTAATTTAAGATGCATATAATCTATTCCTTTCGGAATTGCCACAGAATTTGCATTATCAAACTGAAAATTTGACTTAGAAATTGCAATTTTATTTAATACGATTTTCCAGCTAGTAGAATTTGGAGTAGAAGTAAAGTCGGTTTTTGTAACTGTTTTTTCGTCTTTACCAATTTCTAATTTCCCTTTCAAATTAGATAATTCTAAATAGGAAATAGCAATTTCTTGCTTTTGCAAATCCATTTTCTGAATTAGCATTTGAAAGTTGTCAAATGCAATTTTAGTATCAAGTTTGGTACTTTCGCTGATATAAGAAATATCAAATTTGGTCAAATTGATTTTGCCTAATTTTACTTTTGGAAATTTGCCTTTTGTTTCTTCTTCTACTTTCTCTTTGGCTTTGGCAACAGCTTCTGCGATACCTTGTTTTAATTTAAGACGTAAGCCGTTGAGTTGAATTTCTGGAATACTAAAATCCATTTTATCTAAATCAAATTTTTCAAATTTGGTGTCAAAATGTTCAATGTAAGCATACACATCATTTTTAGAGATTGCATCGTCGCAGCGAAATTTTATTTTATTTAAATTTATTTTGTTAAAAGAAATTACCATTGGTGGTGCATCGCTTTTTGGTGCATTTTTATCTACAAAAGCATCGATTATATAATTGAAGTTAAATACCGAATCTTTAATTTTAGATACGTTAGCAGTTATGCCATTCAAATCTACAGAGTTAATTTCTAATTGATTATCTAGTAATTTAAAAAGACTAATATTTACCGATAATTTTTCTCCAGAAAGTAAGGTGTCTTTATTTTGGTCTTCAAAATAAACGTTTTCTAAAATAATTTTTTTAGGAAGCCCAATTTCAATTTTTCCAATTTCGACCTTGGTTTTAATCTTATCTTCTAAATAGGTAACCGCTTTATTTTTAGCAAAATTTTGAACTGCAGGAATTTGTAAAGCAATAACTATTAACAGGAATAGACCTAAAAGGATTCCAACAATCCAAAGGAAAATTTTTAAGGCTTTAAATAAATATTTTTTCAAAAGAAATTATGGATTTAATCTTCGCCTCAAAAATACATTTTCTTTATTTATTTTGATTATATAATTTTTTAAGGTAATTATACAATTTTAGAAATATATTCTGCTAAAATGCGACCACTTTTCATGGCACCATTTATAGAGCCATTTAGCAAATGATCGCCGCAAACAAATAAGTTGTCACTAATTTTAAAATCACTTTCCTGTAAATCATTGCGTACTTGATTTTGGTTTGGTAAGGCATATTTAATGGTGTATGCCTTTAAAAATTTCCAATTAGTAATGGCTTCAGGAAACCATGCCGCAACTTCTTCTTGCATGTTTTTTGCTAAATCTTGCTCTGAAATTGAAGGTATTCCATTATAAGAAACGGAGATTAAATGCTTCCCTTTTGGTGCATATTTGTTCGAAACGGCATTCATTACAACCAAA
>JBLIJW010000050.1:0-18659 GCA_047636155.1 Flavobacterium sp.
ATCGCCAGAGGCTTCTCCTGCTATGATATAATATTTCATACTTATAATATTCTGAAAAAAATTGGATTAAATAGTATGAATTTTATACAAAAATAGTTGCAATCGCTAAAATAATAGTTGCCATTAAAACACCACGTGCCATTAAATCTTTTTTAAAACGCATTAACAAAAGAAAGACAACCACATTTAAAATAGTTCCTAATGTAATCACCTTACCTAATAAATTTTGTTCTATTAAAAAATTCAAATTTTGGGTTTGCGAAAAATCTGTAAAAATTAATAAAAAACCATAAATTCCAATAATTGGGGCTGTAATACCAATAAAAAATCCGATAAAAAAATCTTTTTTACTCATAATAATTATAATTCCCAAGTATTTAATGTAGCAATAACATGATGCGCGGTAAGATCAAATTGAACCGGAACGATAGAAACATAATTATTTGCCAAAGCCCATTCATCTGTATCTTCACCTTTATCCATATTTATAAATTCACCCGTTAGCCAATAATAATCTCTGCCAAAAGGAGTAACGCGTTTGTCAAATTTTTCTTGCCACATTGCTTTTGCTTGTCGGCAAATTTTAATTCCTTTAATATCTTTAAAATCTAACTTCGGCAAATTTACATTCAAAACTGTCCCTTCAACAAGTCCATTTTTTAAAACCTGTTCTGCAATTTTTTTTAAAAAAGGTTTTATTGTTTCAAAATCGGCATTCCAAGAATAATCCAATAAAGAAAAACCAATGGCAGGAATTCCTTCAATACCGGCTTCAACGGCAGCACTCATCGTACCGCTATAAATTACGTTGATAGAAGAATTTGAACCATGATTGACGCCAGAAACACATAAATCTGGTTTTCTTTTTAGTATTTCGTTTACTGCCATTTTAACGCAATCTACCGGAGTACCTGAACAACTATATTCTAAAACAGGACTTCCTTCTTTAGAAATTTTATTTAAATGCAATGTGTTATTAATAGTAATCGCATGACCCATTGCACTTTGCGGACTATCCGGAGCAACAACCACAACATCGCCCAATTCTTCCATTACAGATATTAATGCTCGTATTCCTGGCGCAGAAATTCCATCGTCATTAGTTACTAAGATTAAAGGTCTCTTTTTCATGCGTAGGTTTTTTGTTAATTAAAAACAAAAGTAAACTTTTTACTATGCATTTACCTGTTATTTTAATAACTTTGAAAGGTAATTGATGGTTTTAACATAAAATTATCGAACGAGTAATAACTTTGGCATCCTTTTTAACGTAGTTAAGAAAGTACAGTATTTAATGAGTGCAATATTTAAATTTATGAAAAGAAATTATAAAATACTACTAGTAATAGTGGCATTATCTGTAGGATTATGGAGCTTTATTCCAAAAGCACCAGTATCCGACCCAGAAAAAGACAAAACTTTAATTGAACTATTAACTTTCGTAATTCAGCGTGGTCATTATAAGCCTGCAGAAATTGATGATAATTTTTCAAAAGGAGTGTACAAAGAATATTTAAGCGCTTTAGATCCATCTAAAAGATTCTTTTTAAAGTTGGATATTGAAGAATTTTCAAAATACGAAACTAAAATAGATGACGCCATAAAAGACAAAGATCTTACATTTTTCGATTTAACTTACAATCGATTAATGCAACGTATGGATGAAAGCAAAGAGTATTACAAAATGGCTTTAGACCAACCATTTGATTACACTATCGACGAATCTATTAATACGAATTACGGGGAAATGGGTTACGCTGCAGGCAAATCCGACTTGCAAGACAGATGGAAAAAACAAGTAAAACTTTCTGCTTTAGCTTCTTTAATTGAAAAACAAAAATTACAAGAAGACATAGCTAAAAATGCAAATAAAACCAATGCAGAGCGAATTGTTGAATTTAAAGATTTAATGAAGGAAAGAGCTACACCAGAGGCAATTGCGAAATTTGAAAAATCTATTGAAAAGGAAAAATCTGAAAAGCCAAAGAATTTTGAAGAATTAGAAAAAGAAACCAGAACTAGCACTTTAAAATCATTAAACGAATATTTTGGTGTAATTAAAGATTTGGATAGAGAAGATTGGTTTTCTGTATTCTTAAACTCGATTGCATCGCATTTTGATCCGCATACTTCCTACTTTCCGCCAGACGAAAAAGAACGTTTTGATGTTTCTATGAGTGGCAAATTAGAAGGAATTGGTGCCAGATTGCAAAAGAAAAACGACATGACAGAAATTACCGAATTAATTTCTGGCGGTCCAGCATGGCGAGGAAAAGAGTTAGAAGCCGGTGACTTAGTTTTAAAAGTTGCGCAAGCAGATGGAGAAGCAGTAGATGTTGTTGGAATGCGTTTAGACGATGTCGTGAAAAAAATAAAAGGTCCAAAAGGAACAGAAGTTCGTTTAACAGTTAAAAGAACTGACGGTTCTATCAAAGTTATTTCTATAATTCGTGACGAAGTTGAGATTGAAGAAACCTACGCTAAATCAAGTATTGTAGAAAAAAATGGCTTAAAATACGGAGTCATTTATCTACCTAAATTTTACATTAATTTTGAAGATAAAAACAGTCGCGATGCAGGAAAAGACGTTGCCATTGAAGTAGAACGTTTAAAAAGTGCTGGCGTAAAAGGAATTATAATTGATGTTAGAGATAATGGTGGTGGTTCTTTAAAAACAGTTGTAGATATTGGCGGTCTTTTTATAGAAAAAGGTCCAATTGTACAAGTTAAATCTGCTGATGGCAGAAAAGATGTTCTGTATGATAAAGATGAAAAAATTGCTTATGATGGTCCGTTAGTTATCATGACAAACGAATTTAGTGCTTCTGCATCCGAAATTTTAGCCGCTGCAATGCAAGATTATAAGCGTGCTATTATTTTAGGTAGCAAACAAACTTATGGTAAAGGTACCGTTCAAAATATTATTGATTTTAACCAATTTGTTCGTGGCAGTTCTTTTGGAGATTTAGGCGCATTAAAAACTACCATCCAGAAATTTTATAGAATTAATGGTGGTTCTACTCAATTAGAAGGAGTGAAATCGGATATAGTTATGCCAGATAAATATTCTTATTTAAAAATGGGAGAACGCGATGTTGAAAATGCAATGCCTTGGGATAAAATTGAACCAGCTACTTTTAAATTATGGGACAAACAAACCAATTTTGACGCTGCAATCTCAAAAAGCAAAGAACGAATTTCTAACAATGCTCAAATGCAGTTGATTGATGAGAATGCCAAATGGTTAGATAAAAGAAACGAAGAAAACACATATAGCTTACAATTATCTAAATTTAAAGCAGAGCAAAAGCAGTTAGAAGAAACTAATAAAAAGTATAAAAAATTAAACGATTATACCAATAGTTTTAAGTTTCAATCGTTGCCATATGAAAAAGAGCAAATGTCTTCTGATATTACTTTAAAAGAAAAAAGAGAACGTTGGCATGAAAGTTTGTCTAAGGACATTTATATAGAAGAAGCAATTCATATTTTAGATGATTTACAAAACGGAACAACTCTTTCTAAAAAAAATGATTTGTCAGGCAAGCTTAAAAAAGATAAATTGGTAAAATCTTAATTTACCAATAATTATAATAATAAAAAAAGGCTGTTTCAAATGAAACGGCCTTTTTTTTGGTTTCAAATAACAAATTGTTATTTAGTTTTTAATAAATTTAACTACAGAATTACTCTTAGCTGTTTCTAAAATTACAAAATAAATTCCAGAGTTTAAGTCAGATACAGAAATTTGTTTTTCAGTAACAGAAGCAAAATCCAACTTTTTAATTATCCTTCCATTAACATCCGTAAAGGAAATAGCATTAAAAGCTTGATTAGGATTTTGAACTGTGATTATATCAGAACTAGGATTTGGAAATAAAGAAAAGGTGTTTTTGGAAAAGGAATCTGTAGGCAAAACAGTTCCTGTGTATTTAAAAATTCCTCCGGCAGAAGGACTTGTTGTAAAGCCACCTGTATATCCAGTGGTTGCATTAAAAAAAGCTGTAGTTGTATGTTGATCAAAATCAACATTGACCCAATTTAATCCATCATCTAAACTATACGAAGATCCAGAAGATCCAGTTGCGGCAGATGTTGAAACTAGCTTTGAAGTTCCAGGCACGTATTCCATATCCCCAGTATACAATGAACCACTATAGGTGACCGTACTCCAAGTACTTCCTCCATTTATTGTACTATATAAAACACCAGTATTAGCTACTAAAACTCCTTTAGTTGCTGTACTGAAGGAATAAGCTCCACTTACTGTAGCACTACCAAAATCTGTAATGGGAGATTGACTAACAGTCCAATTCACTCCATTATCCACAGATTTATAAATTCGTCCTTTATTAGTTCCGAACCATATAGTCGAACCAACTACCGCGTAATTATTAGTGTACCCATATTCTCCAGATAATGGTACAGGAATATTTGCAGAAGGAACTCTAGTCCAATTCGTTCCTCCATTAGTGGTAGTATACATTTCAAAATATCCGGCTTGAGGATCGCCTTGACAAATTCCGACATTGGCATCCCAGAAGTACACAAAGTTTGTAAACGAATCGGTCGTGTCACTGAACAATGCCGTAGTTTGCTTAGTCCAAGAACTACCGCTATTAACCGTTTTCCAAACACCACCTAAATTTCCAGTTGCTGGATAAGCAGAAATCCAAGCAGTCGTTCCAGACACAGCTGTTATAGATGATATCCCCAATCCACCGGTAGCAAATCCTAAGTTCATCACACCAGAAACCCACGTATTTCCGCCATCAGAACTACGAGCATATTCTTTAATAGTAGTATCAGCCGCCGCTGTGCCGTCATATGCTTTTACCCAAACTGTATTTGCATCTACAACAGAAATACCACTTATACCTCGAGAAGTCGTAGTAAAAGTAGTTGATTTTGGAGTCCAGAATTGGGCACTAACACTTGTAATTGCTAATAGCAATGTTAATTGTAAAATTCTTCTCATAATTTTAATTTTTATAGTTCAATCAAATATACAATTTAATTATTTCAATTTCAATAACTTACATTTATTTTAGAAAGTTCTTTAGAATTGAAAACTATGTTTATAATTTTTCTTATTTTTATCCAAAATAAAAACAATGAAATTAATTCTTCGACTTATAATTACCGCCGTATTAGTGTTAGTAATTTCCTATTTGTTAAAAGGAATAGTGGTAGATAGCTTTACGTCTGCATTAAAAGTTGCTATTGTATTGGCACTTTTAAATTTTTTGGTAAAACCCTTGCTCGTATTGCTAACATTACCTGTAACAATCTTTACTTTCGGATTGTTTTTATTAGTTATTAATGCGATGATAATTTTATTATGCGATAATTTAGTAAATGGATTTCATGTAGCCAATTTCTGGATGGCATTGTTCTTTAGCATAATTCTTTCACTATCACAAAGTTTAGTATTCCAATTGTCTGGCGAAAACAAATAATAACAGTATCTTAAAAACTTGCTAGCCTTGTAAAAATTTTATAATTTTACCACCCAATTTTATAAAGTAAATTATTACCTCATGGATATTAAAAGAGTTACTACAGATGCAATAAACGAAACTATTGTAATGACCGTTCCGCACATGGATTACAAAGGTCAAGTTACCAAAAGAATAAACGAAAAAATGCCACTTGCAACCGTTAAAGGTTTCCGTAAAGGACAAGTTCCAAAAAGCTTGGTAGAAAAACAATATGGCGCACAAATAAAACAAGAAGAAGTTAATAAAGTAGTTGATCTTGCTTTACAACGCTTTATTCAATCAGAAAGATTAAATCTTTTAGGAACACCACTTCCAAAAGTTAATGAAAACTTTTCTTGGAATAATGAAGATTTAACTTTTGAATACGAAATTGGTTTAGTACCAGAGTTTGAAATCGATTTAGAAGCCAAAAACGACATTGTAAAATACACTGTAATAGCAGACGAAGATTTTTTAAAATCTCAAATAGAAAGAATTCAAAAACAATTTGGTCCAGTTGTATCGCAAGACGAAGTAAAAGAAGGAAATGAAGTTTCTGGAACTTTTGCTAACGAAGAAGAAAACATAAATAACCGTGCAACTATTGATTTAGCTAATTTTGCAGATCCAAAGACAGCAAAACAATTTATCGGTAAAAAAGTTGGCGATATAGTTACTCTTCAAACCAAAGGTTTATACTCAGACGTTCATAAATTAATGGATGTTTTAAATGTTTCTCACGATGTTATTCATGATTTAGATGTTGAAGTAACTTTCGCTATAGACGAAGTTGTAGCAAGAGAAGCAGCCGAGTTAAACCAAGAATTATTCGATAAATTATTCGGTGCAGGAAATGTTTCTTCGCCAGAAGAATTAAAGGCAAAAATCAAAGAAGATGCAGAAAAGCAATTTGCACAACAAGCAGATCAAAAATTAATGACAGATGTTCAAGAATTTTTAATCGAAAACACGCAATTTGATTTGCCAAAAGAATTTTTAGTAAAATGGTTACAAACTGTTGGCGATAAAAAATTAAATCCTCAAGAAGCAGAAGTAGAATATACAAAATCAGAAAAAGGATTACGCTTTCAATTAATCGAGGGAAAATCATTGGCATCAAGCAATATCCAAGTAAATTTTGAAGATTTAAAAAGCTTTACATCCGCAGCAATTCGCCAACAAATGGCACAATTTGGTCAAACAAATCCAACAGACGAAGAAGTAGAACAAGTGGTTGCACGCGTGCTTTCTAACCAAGAAGAGGTAAAAAGAATGTCAGAGCAAGTAGTAGCAGAAAAAATGTTGCGCCTTTTTGTAGAAAAAGCAAATCCAACTACCAAAGAAGTTACCTACGAGCAATTTGTTGCAGCAATGTACGGCGAATAAATTATAAAATATTTAGTATATTTGAGCGTCAGAAATTTTTATTTTTGACGCTCATTTTTTTGCAGCCATTCCAGCTATCCATTCCAAGTTTTATTGTTTTATTCCGTTTTTTACACTTTTCAAAAAAGCTTCTATGGTCGCTTTTTTCACAAGTTAAAAACTGGTCAAAAACTGCAAAAAGCTTTCACTGCTATCTGGGCTAAAGCACGACACATTGGCATAAAAATAATTAGGCACAAACTTTGAATAACACTTTAGTATAATTAAAAATACATTCTAAACCCTAAAAATTGCAATCCATGAACTACGGAAAAGAATTTAAAAAATACGCAACAAAACACCAAGGTGTAAACGCCATGTACTACGACAAATTGGTAAACGCAATTACGCCAACCAATATGACGCCTTATATCATAGAAGAACGCCAATTAAACGTATCGCAACTAGATGTATTCTCCCGTTTAATGATGGACAGAATTATCTTTTTGGGAACCGGAATTGATGATCAAATCGCAAATATTGTACAGGCACAGCTTTTGTTTTTAGAAAGTGCAGATGCATCCAAAGACATTCAAATTTACCTAAACTCACCAGGCGGAAGCGTTTATGCAGGATTGGGAATTTACGACACCATGCAATATATCAAACCAGACGTTGCAACAATCTGTACCGGAATGGCAGCTTCAATGGGTGCCGTTTTACTTTGCGCTGGCGCACCAGGAAAACGTTCTGCATTGCCACATTCTCGAGTTATGATTCACCAACCATCTGGCGGTGCGCAAGGAGTTGCGACTGATATGGAAATTAATTTAAGAGAAATGCTTAAACTAAAGGACGAATTATACAAAATTATATCCAATCATTCTGGACAATCATTTGAAAGAGTTCATAAAGATTCAGAACGCGATTATTGGATGATTGCTGACGAAGCTAAAGAATACGGAATGATTGATGAAGTTTTAAGAAGATAAATTAAGTAATTAGCGATTAGTAATTAGTGATAAGCTAATTACTAATTACTATTCACGAATCACTAAAAAATGGCTAAAGAAATTTTAGAATGCTCCTTTTGTGGGAAAAAAAAACCAGAAACCAATTTGTTAATTGCAGGAATCAACGCGCATATTTGCGATCGTTGTATTGAGCAAGCACACGGAATTGTTTTGGAAGAAATTAAAAGCGGAAGCAACACAAGTAAGCTTTCTGTAGATTTAGTTTTACAAAAACCAAAAGAAATTCGTGCCTTTTTGGATCAATACGTTATTGGTCAAGACCAAACAAAAAAGGTAATGTCGGTTGCCGTATACAATCACTACAAAAGATTGATGCAGCAAAATGAAAATGACGAAGTAGAGATTGAAAAATCTAACATTATAATGGTTGGTCAAACCGGAACTGGAAAAACATTAGTTGCAAAAACCATTGCCAAAATGTTAGATGTTCCGTTAGCAATTGTTGATGCTACTGTTCTAACAGAAGCTGGTTATGTTGGAGAAGATGTAGAAAGTATTTTAACACGTTTGTTACAGGCAGCGGATTATGATGTTGCCAAAGCAGAACGTGGTATTGTTTTTATTGACGAAATTGATAAAATTGCACGTAAAAGTGATAATCCATCCATAACGCGAGATGTTTCTGGAGAAGGCGTACAACAAGCATTGCTAAAGCTGCTAGAAGGAACGGTTGTAAATGTTCCTCCAAAAGGCGGAAGAAAACATCCGGACCAAAAGTTTGTCGAAGTAAATACACAGAATATTTTATTTATTGCCGGTGGTGCTTTTGACGGAATTGAAAAAATTATTTCAAAAAGACTAAATCGTCAAGCAATTGGTTATAGCGTTTCTAAAAATGCAGACGAAATTGATAAAGACAATTTATTACAATATATTATTCCAAAAGATATTAAAGATTTTGGTTTAATTCCAGAAATTATTGGTCGTTTGCCAGTCTTAACCCATATGGATCCGTTAGACAGAGAAACCCTTCGTGCTATTTTAACGCAACCTAAAAATGCTTTGATAAAGCAATATAAAAAACTTTTTCAAATGGATCAAGTTGCATTCTCTATAGATGATGAAGCTTTGGATTACATTGTAGATAAAGCATTAGAATACAAACTTGGCGCACGTGGATTACGTTCTTTATGCGAAGCAATTTTAACTGATGCCATGTATGATTTACCAAGTTCAGAAGACAAATTATTGCATATTGACAAAGAATATACGCAAGATGCTTTAAATAAAAATCTTTTGAAAAGATTAGAATTGGCATCTTAAATAAAAAATAATTACCTAAAAAGCTCAAAACAAATTTGTTTTGAGCTTTTTTTATTAAGAAAATTTTCAATTTTCAAACAAATTCTTGGCTAACTTACTCCGATAAATTGTTTGTGTTTACTATAAATTTTTATTTTCCAAAACCACCACCAGATTTTACTTTTTCTACATCAATTGTAGTGTTTTCTTTCTGCAATTTTAAGTTTCCAAAATTATAGCTTAACGAAATTCTAAAGGTTCGAGAATCTTGTTTTCTAAAGAAATTAGTTTCCAAATTATTGGAAGAAATCAATGCATTAGTTTCGTTAATATTAAACAAATCAAACGCATGCAGACCAACTTTTAACTTCTTATTCAAGAAAGTTTTGTTCAAAGAAATATCGAATTGCTGAATAGGTTTTGTGATTTTATACACTTCCCAAACGCCACCATCTAACACAATATAATAAGATAACGTACTTTTAATATCCCAAGGAAGTAGTACTTGCGATTGTGCTGAATAATTCCAGATTGGTCTAGAATCAAAAGAAAAGTCATAACCTTCCGTTAGATTTTTTATGTAATTAATATTTAAAAACACATAATTCATTCTGTCAATATTGTTCATTCTCGTTTTAAACTCGTCTTTACTTTTAAAGAAATAATCTAACGGAATTGGGAAACTTGCAAAAGCAGAAAAGGTTTTAATTTTATCAAATTGTTGCGAAGTCTGCGTACTCACAAATTCGCCTTGTTCAGCATTTAAAACAAATTGATTAGCATCTTTTGCTTCTACATAATTTGCGCCAAGCTGAATGTAATCAAAAGCAGAAATTTTAAAATCGTAGTTATCATAGAAAGTCGGATCTAATAAAATATTTCCGGTTGTTGTGTTGTATTGATCAATATTTACACCATTTGGATCTAAATTATTATAACGTGGTTGTTGGATTTTTCTGGAATACGAAGTGGAAAGTGAAATATTATCGGTCAATTGATAGAGAACACTTGCCGTAGGAAATAAATTTTTGTTTTTGAATTCGATGATATTCGCAACTGCATCTACAACTCCTACTCTATCTACATTAAATTCTTCATAACGCAAGCCAACGGTAAAGTTCCATTTTGCTATTTTCTTTCTTGCTTCGGCATAAAAAGCCAAATTGGTTTCATGGTAATCAAAATCAATAACATCGGTTGCATCCGAATTTAGATTATATTTTCCAATATTATTTACATCCAAAGTATTGAATTTCCCACCAGTATTTAAGCTAAATTTCATCTTCTCAAACGGAATGGCAAAATCGTATTTGAAATAATAATTCAGCAAAGAAAAATCGGTGTTTACGTTGTTAAAACTTGAATTTCCGTTTTCTAACGCATTTGAATTTAAATCTGGATTTTGGTGAAATGTGTTTGCATAACCAGTAATATCGAATGTTCTGCCTAAAGTATCTAATTTGCTTTTGTATTGCAAACTAAACTCGTGGTTGTTGTTTTTGTTTTTTGATTCTCCAAAGTTTTGATAATCTGGAATATCCGTTCCTGTAGTTCTGGCATCAAAAACGTCACGATCATTACCTATGTTTGTATTGTAATTAAAAAGTAAATTCGATTTATCATTCAGCTTATAATTAGTTCCTAATCGAAAATACAAATTTCGTTGCGTATTAACGGTTAATCGATCTTGCAATAAAAATTTATTAGGAATAAATGATGTGAACGTTTGGCCATTACGAGAACGTTCTTCACTATCGATATAATTAAATCCCAGCATGGTTTGCCAACTCAAATCATCTTTTTTTCCGTTTAATAAAATCTGCGGACTCGGTTTTTGGTATTTATTGAAATTGTAATTCAGGTTAACACTTGCATTCACCCCTTTCATTTTCTTAGAATTGGTAACCAAATTAATTACAGATCCGCTGGCATTTGCATCATAACTGGCACCTGGACTATAAATTAATTCGGCTTTTTCAATAGCACTTGCAGGAAGTGAAGATAAATAATTTTCTAAATCTGTGCCGCTTAAAGTACTCGGAACACCATCTATAAAAACAGAAATTGATTTTCCGTTTAACGACAAACCACCAGTTGGTGCAGCAATAACTCCGGGTAATTTTTTAATTGCCTCATACGCATTTCCGGTACTCAGCATTTCGTTATCTTTTATAGAAACGGTAGTTTTGTCTGATTCTATTTTAATGAACTTTTTTTTGACTCCAATAGTTACTTCTTCTAGTTTAGTAACATCCTCTTTTTTGAAAGAATCGGTAACTTTTTCTTGAGCATAAGACAAGTTAGCCAAACTGCAAATTGCAGTTAATAGGATAATTTTTTTCATGATTGTGATTGATTGATGATTGCCTTTAAGACGACAGAAAATCACAATTGTTACAATTAAAATAAATTAAATTACATTTTTGGGTTTCTTTCTGTAGTTTACAATACCAACTCCGGCAATAATAAATGCAGTTGCTAAAACCATTTTATCTGTAATTACCTCATCCAAAAGCAGCCAACCTAAAAATAGGGCAACCACTACATTTACATAAGTTAAAACCGATACTTTAGTAGATGGCCATTGCGTAATTAAGTAACTGTAAGCAATGTAACCAACTACAGAACCAAAAATAGCAAGGTAAAAAATGGCCGAAATACTTCGTATTGACCAACTGCTATAATTTAAATGTGGAGTTGTAAATAATTGATAGGATGTTAAAATTATACCGGCAAAAAACATTTGAGTACAAACATTAAGTAAAATAGAGGCCGGAATTTTTTGCCCTTTTTTAGTAATAATTGTTCCAACCGACCAAGACAGAACCGCTATTACAATTGCCAAAATACCCAGTTGGTAATTTGGATTTTCTAATTTTTCTGCAGTATTTAAATAAATTAAAAACATACCAAATAAACACAAAAAAATACCAACTAAAGTTTTTAATGAAATTTTTTCAGTCCCTAAAAGTAAGTTCATTCCAAAAACGAATAAAGGAGAAAGTGTAGTTACTAAGGACGCCAAACTACTATTAATATATTTTTCAGAATAGGTGGTTAAACCATTTGCCAAAACAATCATTAAAATAGATAATAAAAAAGCACGAGCAATTTGTCTTGTGGTTAACAATTGCATTTTTTTTGAATAAATTAAATACAATGCAATTAAACTTCCGGAAATCAAATTTCGTAAACCGGCTAAAATAAAAGGAGGAATAGTTTCTAAACCAATGCGAATGCCTAAAAATGTAGTTCCCCAAAAAAAGGCAACACAAAAAACAGACAGGTATAATTTTGTTTTCACTAAGATAAAAGTAGGTGGAATGGCTTTGAAAGCCGAGACAAATTACGAACTTTTAGTTGGAATTGAGAAATTGTTTTGTGTCTTTTTTTGATTAGTTTCTACACATCTTTTTCCGTAACAACTCATACGTTTTGGTCCGCAAGAAAAGATAAAAAAAGTTAAAAAAAGTAGTAGTATTGGTTTCATTTTAATTGGTATTCACTGTTTGAAAGCATTTTAACTGCTCTAAATAATCTCTTTGGTTGGATAATCTAGGAATTTTATGTTGCCCGCCTAATTTGTCGTTTTCTTTTAACCAATTATAAAACAAATTTTCCGAAGCAACATTAATAGTTAACTCATTTAAAGTCATATTATTGTATCTTTTTGCTTCGTAATCTGAATTTACTGCTTGCAGATTCAAATCTAAAACTTTCTGAAATTTTAAAATATCCGCTGGCGCTTTTTTAAATTCGATCATCCATTCGTGCGAACCTTTTTTTGTGCCTTCCATAAAAATAGGTGCAACCGTATAATCTTTTACTTCGCAATGCAAGTCATTACAAGTTTTTGCCAAGGCATTATCTGTGTTTTCTACCATTAATTCTTCACCAAAAACATTAATATGGTGTTTTGTTCTTCCAGAAACTCGAATTTTAAACGGTTTTAAACTAGTAAAACGAACGGTATCGCCAATTAAATAGCGCCAAAGTCCCGAGTTAGTCGTAATAACCACAGCATAATTTTTAAACAACTCCACTTCAGCCAATCGAATTACCTTTTGATCTGGCGTTCCAAAAGTATCCATCGGGATAAATTCATAAAAAATTCCGTAATCTAACATCAGTAACAAATCATTTGAATAATTCAAATCCTGAATAGCGAAAAATCCTTCAGAAGCGTTGTAAATTTCGTAGTATTTGAATTCTTTATGTGGTAAAATATTTTGGTATTGTTTTCGGTACGGTTCAAAACTCACTCCGCCATGAAAATAGACTTCTAAATTTGGCCATAATTCGAACATATTCATTTTACCGGTTTCTTCTAAAACCTTATTTAACAAAACCAACATCCATGAAGGAACACCAGCAAAACTTGTCACATTTTCAAATTTAGTTTCGTTTATAATTGCGTCTAATTTGGTTTCCCATTCGCTCATTAACGAAGTTTTGTTACTTGGCGTACTACTAAATTCTGCCCACATTGGCATATTTTCAATCAAAATTGCAGACAAATCTCCAAATAACGATTTGTTGTCTGCATAAATTTGAGAACTTCCTCCAAGACGTAAACTTTTACCAAGAAATAATTCCGAATTTTCGTTGTTATTGAGATACATACAAAGCAAATCTTTGCTTCCTTTGTAATGGCAATCTTCTAAAGCCGATTCACTTACCGGAATAAATTTGCTTTTAGAATTAGTGGTTCCGCTTGATTTTGCAAACCATTTTATATTTTCTGACCAAAAAACATTTTGTTCTCCAAGTCTTGTTCTTTCGATTAAAGGTTCTAAATCTTCGTAAGTAGAAATTGGAACTTGCACATTAAAAGCTGCATAATTTTTTATAGAATCAAAACCATATTGCTTTCCGACAACTGTATTTTCTGCGCTGCGAATTAGGTTAAGAAGTAATTCTTCTTGAACCTCATTAGGGTATTTTAAAAACAACTCAATTTCATGAATGCGCTGTTTTAAAACCCAAGATGCGATAGAGTTGATAATTGGAAATGGCATTTTATGAAAAGGGAATTATGTTTTGATTAAAACGATAGTTAACTTTACCAAAAATAATAAATTTTGCCGAATCGCAATCGGCAATTTGGGAAACTTTGAATTTATATGACATACCAAGGAGTTTTAAGAAAAATGCAAACAGAATTTGGGCAACCTATTCAATATTATATAGTTTTTGAAGATAATTTTTTGCACCTAAACCAACTATTAGATAAAAAAATTAATTTTGAAATGTTGGGTTACCAGTGTTTGAATTGCGGTAAAAAGAAGAAAATCTTTCGTCAAGGCTTTTGTTACGATTGTTTTACAACCTCAGCAAGCGTTGGCGATTGGATTATGAAACCCGAATTGAGTACCGCGCATTTGGATTTGGAAGACAGAGATTTGGATTACGAAAAACGGGTGCAATTGCAACCGCATATTGTGTATTTGGCGTTGAGTAGCGAAGTGAAAGTTGGCGTTACCAGAAAAACCCAAGTTCCTACCCGATGGATTGACCAAGGCGCAAAGGAAGCAATTGCTATTGTTGAAGTTCCGAATAGATATTTGGCCGGAATTACCGAAGTTGCCTTAAAAAATCATTTTGCAGATAAAACGGCATGGCAAAAAATGTTAAAAAATGATATTGAAGCTGTCGATATGATTGCCGAAAGATTAAAGACCGAACAATGGTTGCCACAAGAAGTTCTAGAATATTTTTATGCTACCAAAGAAGATTTATACATTATGGATTTTCCTGTATTAGAATATCCTAAAAAGGTTACGAGTTTAAATTTGGATAAAACGCCGAACTTTGGCGGAAAATTAAAAGGTATTAAAGGACAGTATTTAATTTTTGAAGATAATTCGGTTTTTAATGTACGAAGTTATGAAGGTTATGTGGTGAATATTGAGGTTTAGATTTTTAGGCGCAAGGGTTTTGAGGTTTAATAAAAAAAAGGAGATTTGAAGGTTTGAGATTTCTATAATTAAAAAGTTTTTCTTAGTTTTTTAATTTAATTTTTAATTCTCAATTTTTTTTCGCGTTAGCGATTGCAGCGATATCCTTTTATGAAGCGAAAGCGGAATAAAAGATTTAGCGAAAAGCACGGTGCAAAAGCATAGAAACAAGTTTGTAAAACGTGGTTTTTAGCTTTTGCAAACGCCATTATTTGGTGAATAGTAACTAGTAATTAATAAAATACTAGACATTTGACTTTCGACTTTTCGACTAACCTACTTAACAGTATCCTTTTTCTTTTTATTAAAAAATCCGTTTAAAATTTGATTCGCTTTTGTTTTAATTTGAGTTTGTGCTTCGGTTTTAATTTCGTCTTTGGTAGTTGGAACTACTGTTTTTGTAGTATCGCCTGGCACTTTATTCTTATTTATTAAATTAGTCAAAGCGGTTGTTCCTTTGTTTATTAATTGTTGTTTTTGTTGATTTACCAAATTAGTTACTAAAGTAGTAGTTGCTTGCTTTAAATCGGTTGTGATTTTAGGTTGGGAGAAACTACCTTGCAAAATAGCATTAACCGGTATATTATCTAATTTTTTGGCTTCTGCTGGAGTTAGTTTTGCTATTAAATTATTAATATCTGATCCTAAATATTTTGCCGGAATATCAAAAGTTATGGCGTAATTCATGCTTTGATCAAAACCATGAGTTCCATCAATTTTTGCTTTAATGTCTTTATAAGTTATATCAAAAGGCTTGATATTTACTTTTCCTTTATCAAAAGTTATAGCGGTTTTTAAATTATTTAAATTTAAATTTTTTAAATCTATAAATCCTAACTTACTGTCTAATGCATTTAATAAAGTCGAGTTACTTGCGTTTATGGTTGTAGATAGTAATTGTCCTAACAAATCTCCTGTTATTGTACTCAAAACAGGTGTCATTTCTTTGGCATCTAAATTTCCGTTAAGTTTGATAGTTGAGTTTAATTTTCCGTTAATAATTCCGGCAATTGGAGCAATTTTTTTCATCATGTCCAGTTGTGTAAAAGTATCTGCGATATTCACCTCGCTCAAACTTAAATCCATGTCAAAGATTGGCACTTTTCCTTTTGTTGAAACAGAACCATTTAAACCAATTAAACCTCCAAATATATTAGATTTTACATTTTCTAAAGTTACCTTTTGATCCCGAATTGCAAGTTTACCGGATACATTTTTCAATGTTAAATTATCATACAAAACTGTGTTTGCACTTCCGGTTAATATACAATTTAAAAAAGCTGGTATTTTAATTGCTTCTGTATTTTTTTTATCGGTTCGCGTAGTTGTTTCTGTTTTTGTAATAAAATCATCTACCGCAATTTGATTGGATTTTAAATCGAAATTTCCTTTAAGTTCTTGGTTTCTAAATAAGAATCCGTAGAAATTATCTAAGATTCCGGTAACGCTTAAATCGGTTCTACCGGTGTTTGCTTTAAATTCTTGCAAGTTCACGCGACTCGGATTAAAGGCAATCATTGCCGTAGATATAGTAAGTGGTTTTCCGTTTTCGTCGGTATATTTAAAGTTGGACAAACGCATCGAACCAGCGTTTTTTATATTTTCATATTTGCTATTTTCTACCGATTGCATGTCGAATTTTGTAGTAACATCTGCAACTAAAATTCCAGATAACGGTTTATCTAATTTTATTGGATAGGCTTGCGACAAATTGGCAAGATTAATTGTCCCTTTTAATTCTGCATCAAACAATGCGTTTTCTACAAGATTTTTTATATTACCTTTTGCATTAAAAACATCTTTATCAATTGCGAAGGTAAGTTTGTCAATATTTACATAAGTGTCATTTAAAATTCCAGTTTCGTTAATTATTTTAGTATCGATTACAATATTTCTAACAGATTTTGGTAAATCTGGATATTGAAAAGAAGCATTTTCGGATGCAATTTCTACATTAAATCGAGGAACAGTTGTATCTGAGTACAATCCTTTGGCAAACCCAGTAACGGTAAAATCTCCTGTGGTTTTAACATCGTCTAATTGTTTGGAATATTGCGACGGAATTAATCCTAAGAAATTTTTAAAAGAAGATATTGGCGTTTTAAAAGTAAGATCGTATTGTTGCCCTGCTTCAATTAACTGAATAAACCCATCAAATTCCAAAGGCAATTCGCTAATTTTAGCCGTATTTTTCTTGAAGGTGTATTTGCTGTTTTTTAAATCGATTCCTAAAACGGCATCTAATGAAATTTTCACATTATTCATGTAATTCACCTTGTCCATAGTTAATGACATGTTCGAAGTCGTTTTGGTATCTAAATCTAAAATGTCATTCGCAAAATCCCCATTTCCAGTATGGTTGATACTGTCTAAAACCATTAAAATTTTAGTTGCTTCGTCTGTATATTTAAACTTAAAATTCTGTAAACTATATTCTTTAATATTTAATGTAAGTGGTTTGCTTTCGCCAGTAGTTTTGTCTTTTTGATTTTTTAAAGCGATATCATAATTGCCAACTCCATCTTTGTTCATTATAATATTCAATAATCCGTTTGACGATGTTATTCCTTCAATAAAAATGGTTTCATCCTTACCTTTGAACAATTCTTTGATAGACATTTGTAAATCTAAGGTTTCAAAAGAAGCTAAGGTATCGCCTGCAAAAGGTGCTTTGCCAACAATGGATAATTTATTTATAGCAACATTCGCTTGCGGAAAACTTCTGAATAAACTTAAATCGGCATCTTCAAATGCAACTTTAGCGTCTACATTTTCGTTTATTGCTTTTGCGATTTTTCCTTTGATTTGATCTTGGAAAAAGTATGGAATCGCAAATGCGGCAATTACTAATACTAATAAAACTATTCCTACTATTTTTAAAATCTTTTTAAACATGGTATTATTTTTAAGGAAATAAAGTAATTGGTTGATTATGTAGTAAAATTAATAGTTTTTAATGCTAATTGATTATAATATTTTGAGAATTTGTTACAGAAAAAAATCTGCTTCCAAATTAATAGAAACAGATTTTTTAAGGTATTCAAGTTTTTATTTTTATTTTATTTTTAGCTCGTACGTCATTTTAGTTAAAACTCCTTTTTGCATAGAAACTTCTTTTAATCTTTTCAATATTTTATAATTCTCTTCGCCTAATTCTTCTTTCAATAAATTTTCTTTGGATTGTGCCAAGCCAAAAGTTTCAAGAAAATCGCCAAAGTTTTTTTCGAACTCAGGATAACTCTGGGTTCTAAATTTGGATGTTTTTCCTAAAATTGCAGCTTCTTTAATTGCTTCGTCTAATCCGCCAATTTTATCTACTAATCCAATTTTTAAGGCATCACTTCCTGTCCAGACACGACCTTGTGCAATTGCATCTACTTGTTCAAAAGTCATTTTTCTTCCTGATGCAACTCGATTTACAAACAAGTTATAAATAGTTTCAACACCTTCTTGCACAAACGCACGCGTTTTAGCATCTAATGGTGTAAATGGCGAATATCCTTTTGCGTTGGCATGCGTTTGCACAACGCTTGTAGAAATACCAAGTTTATTTGCCGCTTGAGTAAAGTTTGGCAACAAAC
>JBLIJW010000051.1:0-18022 GCA_047636155.1 Flavobacterium sp.
CCAAACAAATAATGAATGGTTGAAAGAATTCCTGAAAATTGAAAAATATTAAATCCAATAATATTTAAATATCCTAGCGGAATAGATCCGATGAAACTCACTAAAAATCCTACAAATATATTTTTTGCGTTTGGCATCAAAAACTTACAATTTTTTCTGATTGTTTTAAATGTAATTTATATTCTTTCATTCCTTCTTTCCGCGAAAGATAAGCAAAACCACGTTTGTTATTTGCTGCACTAATTTTATACATAAAAGTTATATGTCGTGCCAACTCTTTCCAAGCGAAAAATAAGGAATGCTTCGGATCATAAATATGGGTTGGTTCACTTCCTGAACCATTAATTTCTACTAATTGAAAATTAATTCCGTTTTCTAAATCTTCCCAGTTTTTATACATAACATCTAATCGACCGAAATAAAATTCTGGTATTTTCGTGCAAATATTATTAATTACTTCTGTTAATTTATCAGATATTAAATTGGATGCATCTATAAATTTTGCACCACGAGCATGGTTACCAAAAGGTACTAGATTTTTCTTTTCATCACGTGGTAAAACAATTTTTAATCTTTTACCATATTCTCTTTTCAAGGATTGTAATTGTAACGCATATCTAGGATTTGTTAAAATAAGTTGTTCCATTGTACTTGTGCCATCGCCTTGTACAATTAAAAATTCTTTAGCTACAATTCCGGTTAATTTACCTCGTTTTTCATGAGGGAAACGAACGTAAAAAATTCCGACTTCGTTTTCAAACGGAATCAAATCTTGAATTAAATAATCAAAATTTGCTTTTTGACAGTATTGTTCTAGTTCTTCTAAATTTAAGATTTTACTCACAGCCGAACCACGTAATCCAATATCTGGTTTTGCAATGCATGGGAAACTAATTTTATTAGAAACTGTATGTCTTTTTACCTCTACAAAATTAGAATTTTTTGAAATTAAAATAGTTTTCGGATAGTATTGTGGCGGAATAATATCATAAATTTCTTTTTTTGATTCGTTCATAAATCCACCGTTTTTTATAGATGGATTACAAGCATTAAAAAAGAAAATAGATTTTGCTTTTATACCATAAAAAGCCCATAAAAAATATATCGGTATATAAACGATTTGGAAAGGCCAATATTCCCAATGAAAGAGTTTATGAATAAATAATTTCAAGCTGCTTTATTAAATGGTATGAATAATTTGAGAACTTTTTATTTGATTTTGCAAATCAAGATGCGACAAAATCACCTCGTCATTAAGTATAACAGATTGTGTAATACTTAAGGTTTTCATGTCGTTATCGCGATTAATAACCAATCCGTTTTGAGAATTTTCCTCTTTAGTATGTTGGTGAAAATTCAATAATTTATCTGGTGTGATTTCGGAATTACTTTTCATAAATTCGAAAAACCAATCTGATCTTTCTTGTCTTATTTCTTTAGAATATAAAGTAGAAGAAGACCATATATGCGGCTTATTTAAATCTAATTTAATTATAGATTTTTCAATTTCATTCCATCTAAACTGATATAATAGTTGGTTTTGGTATACCACTAAAGTAAAAGGTTCTATATCTTGTAAATCTATCAATTCCCATGCATCCTTAGCAGAATCTGCACTCACTATGTCTAAGACTATTAAGCCTCGACTTCTACTATAACTAGGTTTAGTATGGTGTTTTTCGTCTGCGCCATTTAATAAAACCACTATGGTTCCATTTTCGGAAACAGCATACCAAGTTCCGCCAGCTTTTGGATCTTTAGGAAAAAATACTTTTTTTGAATTTATTGTATAACTTTGTGGTGCAATTGCGTTAGGTCTAAAAACTTTTTCATCACGATTAGAAGTTATTACAATCTTATTTTGAGATTTTACGAAACTTACTGTGCACATTTATTTCTGTATTCTATAGTAGATCTTGCTACACCAAAATTAGCATCGACTGTTATTGTATTTGCAACCAAAATAGCTACTTTTATTAGAGCTTGGTGGTGCACACAATGTTCTAAATTGTACAATAATTCTCTGTAGTAATTGCTTTGAATCAAAATTTCTTGCTCATCAATTATCTGTTGCAATTGAATTTCTTTGTTCGGTTTATCTAAATTATTTTGAATGGTACTAATTTGATCTATTGCAAAAAGGGTATCTGTTTGAATTTGTTTATTACGTTCTCTTTTATCGTAATTTACAATTCCGATCTCGTACTGATTTTCTAAACATTGAAACATTTCAATAATATGTCTTGTATGTTCACCAATACTTGCACTACTTAGTTGCTCGCATGGTTTTGAATAATCTTCTGACGACAATTTACCAAGTAAATCTATCAATTCGTTAAGCGAATTATTTATAGACGATAATAACATATTATAATTTAAATTTTAATAAACCGACGATTTCCTGTTTTGATTAAAAATTAAAATCAAACAACAAAGAAACGTTATTATTGCTAAAATAAAAAGTGTTCCTCCATCATTTTTAATTTCAATTCCTAAAAAAAATAGGTGGGCAAAAATTGCACCAGTTATTGTGCCTAAACCTAAAATTGCACCAATTAAAGTCGTTCGTGGAATTAAAATTAAGATAGCAACTAAGAGTTCTACAATTCCAGAGCCAACTCTTCCAATTGGCTCTAAACCTAAAGTCTCGAAAATATAAATACTTTCTTCTGCACCTAAAAATTTAAAATAAAGAGTTTGTAACAAAATTCCTGCAGCAACTAATCGGATAATTCAGATAAAGATTTTCATTATTTTTTAACTACTTCAGTCCAGAAACTATTAGCATTTTTCATTAAAATTTTTTCGTCTTTATTCCAAGTTTTTAAAGTATTATTAAATAATTTATTATAAAATAAATATAATTTTCCGTCTACTATTTTATATGTTTTAGGATCGACTTCAACTTTTGAACCGTCTAAACCCATGGCATAAGCACACCATCCACCATATTGCGGTTTGTATTTACCTGGATTTTTTAAAAAAGTAGTTTTATTTTTTTCGGATGCAAAGTTATAAATAACACCATCACTTGTTGAAGTAATTTCTTTTTTACCTTTGACGGGTTTATCTTCTAAAAAATAAGAAACGGCATCATAACCTTCTAAGGCAATTTTATTGTCAAGATTGAACTCGGTAGATTTTTTTGAATTGTTTTGAGAAAACCCGCTTATCGCAATAATAAACATAAGTATTTTAAGAAAATTTTTCATGATAATAATTGGTTTTTGGTATCTGATAAAATTACATAAATTATATGCGAATAGTTTGAAAGCTATTGCGTTATTTTAATTAGACAATTTGGCTACTGCATATAGATGATTAAAGTTTTCGCAATGAATTAATACATATTGGTATTCTGAAAAATCAACAGATTGATTGATAGCATAAGTTCTTGCGCTTGTTAGATCTCCTAGAGAAATGAAGTCATCTGGTAAAGCAGTTTTAGAAAGATATACTTTTAAATCTGGACCATCAGAAATACTAAAATCTTTTAAATTCACTAATTTAGAGTTTGTTGAAATTACAATTTCTGCGTTTCCTGAAACCTAAATACCTTCGGTTGGAGTAAAGGTTCCGACCAAGGTAGCGAGATTAACAGTGTCTTCTGACTTGTTACATGAAATTAATAACAGTATTGATAATATGTATAGTAGTTTTTTAATAATTTCTTTTCTCTAATTAACGATTTTAATACTCGTTTGGTTTAAAAAAGTTAGTTAAATTTTAAAAATAATAATTTAAGTAGGACCAAAAAAAAAGGCTTTTCATAAGAAAAGCCTTTTTTTATTTGTAAGTTAAATTACAATCCTCTTGAGATAACAATTCGTTGTATTTCTGAAGTTCCTTCATATATTTGAGTAATCTTACTATCTCGCATCATACGTTCTACATGATATTCTGCCACATAACCGTTTCCTCCATGAATTTGAACTGCTTCATTTGCTACTTCTAAAGCAATTTCTGAAGCATATAATTTTGCCATTGCACCAGAATGAGCAATATCTTTACCTTCATCTTTTTCGCAGGCTGCTTTCATAACCAACATTTTAGCCGCCGTTACTTTTACGTACATATCCGCCAACTTAAAAGCAATTACTTGGTGGTTAAAAATTTCAGTTCCAAAGGCCTTTCGCTCTTTACTATATTTTAATGCAATTTCGTATGCTCCAGTTGCAATTCCTAATGCTTGTGATGCAATACCTATTCGGCCACCATTTAAAACATTCATTGCAAAGGCAAAACCAAAACCGTCATCTCCAATTCTATTTTCTTTAGGAACTTTTACATCGGTAAACATTAAAGAATGAGTGTCACTGCCACGAATTCCCATTTTCTTTTCTTTCAAACCAATATCAAAACCTTGCCATCCACGCTCTACAATAAATGCATTAATTCCTTTATGTTTTTTATCAACATCCGTTTGAGCAATAACTAAATAAGTAGATGCTGTATTACCATTTGTTATCCAGTTTTTAGTTCCGTTTAACAAATAATGATCTCCTTTGTCAATTGCTGTAGTTTTTTGTGATGTTGCATCACTTCCCGCTTCTGGTTCAGACAAACAAAATGCACCAATTTTTTCTCCTTTTGCTAAAGGAACTAAATATTTCATTTTTTGTTCTTCATTTGCATAACGCTCTAAACCTGCACAAACCAAAGAATTATTAACAGACATAATTACGCAAGCAGAAGCATCAACCTTAGCAATTTCTACTAATGCAAGCGCATAAGAAACACTATCCAAACCTGCGCCGCCGTATTTTGGATCAACCATCATTCCCATAAATCCTAAATCAGCCATCATTTTGATTTGCTCTGTTGGAAACTTAGAATGTTCGTCTCTTTCAATTACGCCGGGTAGTAACTCTGCAATTGCAAAATCTCTAGCAGCTTGTTGAATCATTAATTGTTCTTCGGTTAGATTAAAATCCATAATTCGTAAAAATATTTTTTATTTTCTTTAAATTTGTACAAAAATAGTTCATTTTTGTCTATTTCTAAAACGATTTCGTAAATTTAGTCAATGTTTAAAGAAACTTATCATATTATTGGAGTAATGTCTGGTACTTCATTGGATGGTATTGACATAGCAGAAGTTACACTAACTGTAGAAAATAATAAATGGTCCTACTTTTTTATGGCTGTTGAAACAGTAAAATATTCAGTTGAATGGATAAACAAATTAAAAAAAGCCATTCATTTTTCTGAAGAAAAGTTAGAAATATTAAATCAAGATTATACTAAATTACTTGCAAAGGAAATAAACCTTTTTATTGAGAAGAATTCAATTAAAAATATAAATGCTGTTTGCTCGCATGGGCATACTGTATTGCATCAACCACAAGACGGAATTACATTACAGATTGGAAATTTGCCTGTGTTATCACAATTATTAAAACAAAATGTAGTTTGTGATTTTAGAGTGCAAGATGTGCAATTAGGCGGTCAAGGCGCACCACTTGTTCCAATAGGCGACAAAATTTTATTTTCTGAATATGCCTTTTGTTTGAACCTTGGCGGATTTTCTAATATTTCAATGACCTTTCAAGAAACTCGTATTGCCTTTGATATTTCTCCGGTAAATACTGTTTTAAATTTTTATTCGAATAAATTAGGTTTGGAATTTGACGATAAAGGAACCATAGCGAAATCTGGAAAAATAAATCAAAATTTGAAACAAGAATTAGATGATTTAGATTTTTATAATCAGGATTATCCAAAATCCTTGGGTTTTGAGTTTGTTATAGATATTATTATTCCACTGATAGAAAAAACTAAAGAATCTACAGAAAATAAATTAGCAACTTTTACAGAACACGTTGCATTTCAAATTGCAAAAACTATTAATCGTTATTTAGCAGAATCAAATAAAAAACAAAAAGTACTAATTACTGGCGGTGGTGCTTATAATCTACATTTAATAAACAGAATCAAATATTTCTCACCAAATATTGAAATTTATATTCCAAATTCAAAAACCTTAGAATTTAAAGAAGCCCTATTGTTTGGATTACTAGGCGTTTTAAAAATTAGAAAAGAAATTAATGTTTTAAAATCTGTTACTGGAGCAAAAAGAGATCATTCTTCTGGAAAAATTTTTAGTTATCCAATCTAATTTTTGTTCTAGGCACCAAATAAAACCAATTAAAAATGAAAGAAACTCATGAATTTTGGATGAAAAAAGCGATTGTTGCCGCACAAGAAAGTAAAACTCCCTATGGTGCAATCATTGTGAATTCTAAAGGAGAATTTATTGAAGCCTTTAATACGGTAAAAACAGACGGACCAATAGCACATGCAGAAATTAATGTTATTCAAAAGCTGAAAAAAATGCAAGCTGAAAAGAAGGAAGAATTGATTTTATATTCTACCGTAGAACCATGTCCGATGTGTATGTCCGCAATAATTTGGGCAGGAATAGGAACTATTATATATGGTGCAGATATTCCTTTTGCAGCTAAATACGGAAATCAAATAAATATTCGAGCAAACGAAATTATCAATAATTCCTGGCGAAATACAATTCTAATTCAAGGAGTGCTTGCAAAGGAGTGCGAAATTCTTTTTACTATAAAATAAAATTTCAGCTAAGATATATATATCGCTACTATGGTTGCAATTATTGAAATTAAAGAATAAGGAAAGGTTGTCCTAAAATTAAATTTGCTTTTATAAAAGAGCACACAGTTTGCGATAAAAGAAGAAGTCAATATTAGTAATGTTGGTAACCACAATAATTCTGCCAATGCACCTATTAATTTATATTGATACACATCAAAAGTTAATCCCAAATAAAGAAAACCGCAAAATATAAGGGTAAATAGCAATAAAATTATTTGAAAAATTTTGGTTCGCATAGTTTTTGATATCAATAGCCAAAAATACAAAGTTTTTTTTTACAATAAATAACCATTAGTGAAAATTTAAAATTGGTCTTAATTTTTATTAAATTCCTAAAAAAACCTTTTATAAAAATTATATTTGCAACACAAACAAAATAATACAATGAAAGATTTACTTAAAAAATTTGAAGATAAAGAACCGGAAATAATTTTTAACTGGAAAGATAGCGAAACCGAAGCAGAAGGTTGGACAGTAATAAATTCACTTCGCGGCGGTGCAGCTGGTGGTGGAACAAGAATGAGAAAAGGTTTAGATGTAAACGAAGTGTTGTCTTTGGCCAAAACCATGGAAGTAAAATTTTCTGTTTCTGGTCCGGCAATTGGTGGTGCAAAATCTGGAATTAACTTTGACCCCAACGATCCTAGAAAAAAAGGTGTTTTACAACGCTGGTACAAAGCGGTTTCCCCGTTATTAAAGAGCTATTATGGAACTGGTGGCGATTTAAATGTTGATGAAATTCACGAAGTAATTCCAATGACAGAAGAGTGTGGTGTTTGGCATCCACAAGAAGGAGTTTTTAATGGACATTTTAAACCAACCGAAGCAGATAAAATTAACCGCATTGGCCAACTTCGTCAAGGTGTTGTTAAGGTTATTGAAAATTCAAACTTTTCGCCAAACATAGCAACTAAATATACCATTGCCGACATGATTACTGGTTTTGGAGTTGCACAAGCCGTACGTCACTTTTACAGTATTTATGGTGGAGATGTTAAAGGAAAACGTGCCGTTGTTCAAGGATTTGGAAACGTTGGTTCTGCTGCCGCTTATTATTTAGCAGAAATGGGAGCCAAAGTAGTAGGAATTATTGATCGTGACGGTGGTGTTTTAAACGAAGAAGGATTTTCTTACGAAGAAATAAAGCAACTTTTTATCAATAAAAACGGAAACCAATTGGTTGCAGACAACATGATTCCTTTTAACGAGATTAATAATAAAATTTGGAGTATTGGTGCCGAAATTTTTGCTCCTTGTGCCGCATCAAGATTGGTTACTCAAGATCAAATAGATAAACTAATGCAAAACGGAATTGAAGTTATTTCTTGCGGAGCAAATGTACCATTTGCAGATAAAGAAATTTTCTTCGGACCAATTATGGAAGCTGTAGACCAAAAAATAAGTTTAATACCTGATTTTATTTCTAACTGCGGAATGGCGAGAGTTTTTGCTTACTTTATGGAGAAAAAAGTACAAATGACAGACGAAGCAATTTTTAATGATACATCAGAAATTATCAAAAAAGCAATCCAACGAACTTACGAAGTTAATCCATCTAAGACAGACATAAGTACAAGAGCTTTTGAAATTGCTTTAAGCCAATTAATCTAATCCAAAATTGTTTAAAAGTTGTTAGCAACAGCAAAAGATCACTAAAACAAATTACAATTTTTAGTATACCTTAGCGTTCTATATACAAATAAAATAATACAAACTATATGAGTTTACTTCTTCAAGCAGATAGCTTAGCATTGGTGCAAGAAAACATAACCGATGGCATTCCTGTAGAAAAAACATTATCAATAATAGAGTTACTAACTAGCGGCGGTTTAGCGGGTCAAATAATAATGATTGCTTTATTTCTAATGCTTTTTGCAGCAATTTATTTATATATCGAACGCATATTTGCAATAAAAGAAGCATCAAAAATTGACAGTAATTTTATGTCTCAAATTCGAGAAAATGTACGAACAGGAAGATTGGATAATGCCAAAATGCTTTGTGCCCATTCTAAATCTCCTGTCGCGAGATTAATCGAAAAAGGAATTTCACGAATAGGAAAACCATTAGAAGATATTAACACCGCCATCGAAAATGCCGGTAAGTTAGAAGTTTACAAATTAGAAAAAAATGTAAGCATGCTGGCAACTATTTCTGGTGCCGGACCAATGACCGGATTTTTAGGAACAGTTGTTGGAATGATTTTGGCTTTCCATAAAATGGCAGCAGCTGGAGGTCAAATTGAAGTTGGCGCACTTTCCGAAGGGATTTATACCGCAATGACCACAACAGTTGTTGGATTAGTAGTCGGAATTATAGCCTTCATTGGTTACAATCATTTGGTTGTAAAAACCAATAAAGTGGTGCATCAAATGGAAATAAATGCAGTCGATTTCTTAGATTTACTAAACGATCCTGTATAAATAGTTAATTATGAATCTAAAAGGAAGAAATAAAGTAACACCCGAGTTCAATATGTCGTCAATGACTGACATAGTATTTTTATTGCTTATATTTTTCATGCTAACATCTACCATGGTAACAACAAATGCATTAAATTTAACCTTGCCAAAGGCCAAAGGAAAAACCGATAGCAACAAAAATATAGCAGTAAGCATCAACAAAGATCTTGAGTTTTACATCGAAAAAGAAAAAGTATCCGAAGCCGATTTAGAGACTAAATTACTAGCTTTAACTTCGCAAAATAAAGAAAAAGCTATCATTTTAAGAGCAGAAGAAGGCGTTCCTATAGAAAAGGCAGTTTCCGTTTTAGATATTGCAAACAGAAATCAAATAAAAATTGTACTAGCCGTGCGACCAAAATAATATTTCTTTAAAAGCCAATCCAGCTTTTCACTGCAAGTCCTCAAAATAAAAACCCAATTTACAAGCCTTTAGTTTGGCTTCTTGCAGTCGCCAACTAAAAACAGTAAATTGAAGTTTTAATTTTTCCGGGCTTTTCGTTTCAATCTGGGCTAGCCAAAACTAAATGAGTAACCAATGAAATATTTAGAAACAAAAGAAGAAAAAAAATCCTTCGCAATAACAAGTGTGTTATTTGTGCTTTTATTTATTTTATTCTTTTTTGTAGGTCTACATTATTTAGATCCGCCACCAGAAAACGGAATTGCAATTAACTTTGGAACCACAGAAACCGGAATGGGTAACGTGCAACCAACAGAAGCCATCCAATCTGCACCAACACAAGCACAAAGTACTACTAGTCCATCGTCTAACGATGATTTTTTATCCCAAGACAAAGAAGATGCGGTAGTAATGAAAAAATCTAAATCCAAAGAGCAAGCTAAAACTGTAACCGAAGAAAAGCCACAACCAAAAACAGCTGCAAAACAAACTATTTCTAAATCTGCAAGTGATGCTCTTTCTAGTTTAATCAACGGTCCAAAATCAGAAGGTAAGACAGTCGGCGGCGAAGGCGATGACAAAACTCCTGGCGATAAAGGAAACCCAAATGGTAGTATTTACGCTACTAGTTATTATGGTTCTGGCAGCGGTAGCGGTAGCGGAAAAGGATGGGGATTAAACGGACGGAAATTAAGTAATTCAGGCAAGGAAGTACAAAAATGTAATGAGTCTGGAACGGTAGTTGTTCAGATTACGGTAAATAGAACTGGAAATGTTATTGGCGCAAAATATGCCCAAGGAACAACCAATACAAATCCCTGCTTAGTAGAACCTGCTTTAGCAACCGCAAGAAAATACAAATGGCAACCAGATGCTGATGCTCCAGAAACTCAAGTTGGTTTTATCGTAGTAAACTTTAAATTAGGAGAATAATAAATTCTATTTGTCATGAATTACGAAGAAACGATACAATGGATGTTTCAACAGTTACCAATGTACCAAACTCAAGGTGCAATGGCCTATAAAGAAGATTTATCCAATACAATTTTACTTTCCAATCACTTAGGAAATCCAGAAAAAAATCAAGTTTTTATACATGTTGCAGGAACTAACGGTAAAGGTTCTACGAGCCATATGCTAGCTTCGATTTTGCAGGAAGCAGGATATAAAGTGGGATTATATACATCGCCACATTTAAAAGACTTCAGAGAAAGAATAAAAATAAACGGAAAAGAGATTTCAAAAGAATTTGTTCAATTATTTATTTCAGATAACAAAGATTTTTTTGCGAAAAATGAACTTAGTTTTTTTGAAATGACTGTAGGCTTAGCATTTCAATATTTCAAACAAGAAATAACAGATGTAAATATCATAGAAGTTGGAATGGGCGGACGTTTAGATAGCACCAATATAATCACTCCAATTTTATCAATTATTACTAATATCGGATTAGACCACACTCAATTTTTAGGAAATACATTGGCTAAAATCGCCTTTGAAAAAGCAGGAATTATTAAAGTTAGTATTCCTGTTGTGATTGGTGAGTTTACAATGGAAACTAAACCAATTTTTGAAGAAATTTCAAAAAGTAAACAATCAGAAATTTATTTTGCATCGAATACAATCACGGAAATTTATTCTTCAGATCTGCAAGGAGATTATCAAGAAAACAATAAAAAAACGGTAATTCAAAGTTTAAAATTATTGAATGGAAAGTTTAATATTTCGGATAATAATATTAAGCAGGGATTTTTAAACGTTGCAAACAATACTGGATTCAAAGGGCGTTGGCAAGTTATTGGTATAAATCCCAAAATAATCTGTGACACCGGCCATAATGCACATGGTTTAAAAATAGTTTTAAACCAATTAAAAAAAGAATCCTTTGAGCGTTTACACGTTGTAATTGGAATGGTAAATGACAAAGATATAACTACCCTTTTACCATTGTTTCCATCAAATGCAACCTATTATTTCTGCAAACCAAACAATTTTCGCGGTTTAAATTCAGAAGTTTTAAAAGCAAATGCCAAATTATACAATTTATTTGGTAATTCATATCCTACTGTAAATGAAGCTCTTTCTGCAGCAAGAACCAGTGCAAATTCTCGCGATTGCATTTTTGTTGGAGGGAGTACATTTGTGGTAGCAGAAATTTTATAATATAATATCATTTTTATTTGCAAATCTAAAAAAGAAGCCTATATTTGCACTCGCATTTTAAGCTAATCGGGCGATTAGCTCAGTTGGTTCAGAGCACCTCGTTTACACCGAGGGGGTCGGGGGTTCGAACCCCTCATCGCCCACAAAATTATAAATTTAAAATGCATCCGGGCGATTAGCTCAGCTGGTTCAGAGCACCTCGTTTACACCGAGGGGGTCGGGGGTTCGAACCCCTCATCGCCCACAGGTATTATTATAATTGATTATAAACCCCTTTAAATCGAATGATTTAAAGGGGTTTTTTTTCATCTATACAATCACATTATTCAATAATGAGCGAACTTAAAGGGATAAAATCGGATACACTAAATTACCCGAAATTAGGGTCCCCAATTTTTATCTTAACCTAGTATTCACAAGGTATTACAAAGATTAAAGAAACAGCTCAATTACCAGTTTAAAAATTGTACTTCTTGTGTGTTAGTCTTATTAAAATTAAATTTAATAACAATGAGAAGGTTACCACGATGAAAACAGAAGTCTCAATTCTCTTTTGCGCAAAGAGAGCAAAAGCCAGTATAAACGGTTTAGTTCCTATTTACACAAGACTCACTATCAATGGTAAAAGAATTGAATTAAAGAGCAACAGATTTGTAGAAATATCCAAATAGTCTGCAGGAGTTGGCAAAATGAAAGGCAATGCAGAATAAGCGTGTCTAATAAATAGCTATCTTGATTTGGTGAGAATCCTTATGATAGATATGCAAATGGAATTAATACACAAAAAAAATCCAGTAACGACTGAAACCCTCAAAAGTAAAATATTGGGAGTTGATGAACGTGAACGAATGATAATTCTAATTTATCAAAACCACAATGATAAAATCGAAGAATTTATTGGCAATGTTTAAGCTTATAGCATTTTGGAACGCTTCAAAATATCTTTGAAACACCTTAAAGAATTCGTCCAATGGAAATACAAAATCTCAGGTATTAGTATTAATAAAATTGATTATGCTTTTGTAACCGAATTTGAATTCTATTTGCAAAGCATTGTAAAGTGCAACAACATTACAGCGGTTAAATATGTTAAGAATTTCAGAAAAATAATCAAAATCTGTCTGTACAACCATTGGTTAAATTAAAATCCCTGTAGTCGTTACGCTGGGAAAATGAAAAAAGTTAAACGAGATTTTCTGTCGGCAGAGGAACTAAACAGAATTTACCATAAAAGATTTTCATCAAAACGATTAACTTTAGTGAAAAGTATTTTCATATTCTCTAGATACACCGGTTTGGCTTATTTTGATGTGAAAGGGTTAAAAATAGATTACTTACAATTGACATCGATAGCAAAAAATAGATTTTCAAAAACCAGATACCAAGTTAAAAATACCAGTATTACCACTTGCCCAAGAAATTATTCAAAAATATGAAAATCATTCAAAATATTTAAATGAAGATAGTGTTTTACCCGTGTTGACTAATTAAAAAATGAATAGTTGTCTCAAAGAAATTGGCGATTTATGTGATATTTCAAAAGAAATCACTTTTCATATGGCTCGACATATATTCGCAACTTCTATAACCCTTACAAATGGCGTTCCTATTGAAACCGTAAGTGAAATACTTGGTCAAAAAAACATCCAAACTACCCCGCGCTATGCAAAAATTTTAGATAAAAAAGTAAGTGAGGATATGATGGTTTTGAAAAACAAAATGAATAGGGTTACTAAACTTTCTAAAGCAAATTAATTGTAATTTACTCACATTTGTGAGGAGTTTATATTTACCTTGTCTAGTAATGACAATTATTAAATGGATATGGTGATATTTCCAAAAACGATAATGGCTATATTCTAATTACTTTTTGCTATAAAGTCATTAAAATGGTAAGTCAATGGATTCTGGATTAATAAAATCTTTAGTATACGGATTTTCAAGAAAGCTAAGTGGAGGCTTTTGAAATTTAAGAATATCTCCTTTTTCAATACTGTAAACTTGCCAATAATTGGATAGCAATTGGGCATATATGTCCTTATCCCAAAATCCGAAATAAGGTTGCTCACCAGCCGTCTCCATTTCTATAGCAATCCCATTGTCTTGGTTTTCAATTTTGTATTCAGGTTTGTACTGAAATATATAATCTGAATAATGAAACTTAGGGTACAACTCTTCAAACTGGATGGGATGTAAAACATGACCTTTCATTTTATCGAGGATCTCTTTTTGCTTCTCCCCTATTACCCCATTATCTTGTAAACATGCAATAAAACCAAGGTAATTGACTCCAAATGAGAACATTAAATTAACAGCATCGTTGGGATAGCTAAAAATATCAGAAGAATATTTAAGTGGGAAGACGGCGATGCTCCACAGTTTTTTTCAACGAAGGAAATCGGTTCTATTAAGGATGGAAGCATTAAATGGAAGCGACCAAAGCGTTCCCTTAGATTGAAGGAAAGCACAAAGTCTTCATCTAGTCTTAGCAGCCTGTCTCTTTCATAAAGCATTTCGTAGTATAGCATTCCTTAGACCATTTTGCCTGTCCATTGAAAAAGCAACTCTTGATCGATTGACGGCATGCCTTCAAAACCTTTTTTATAGGCAGTCTCAATTTTTACATCCATCTCCTCAAGAGCTGTTTTCACTGCGGAAGAACATTGTAATTTAAGATCTGCGTAATTATAAGATTTGGCTTTATCCATCATCTCAATTCTTTCATTACCTAACTTAAAATGATCCATCAGCCATGCTGGAAACACGGTCATGTTTTCATTTGTCAAAGCTCCTGAAAGGAAGCAAAAATGTTCGTCAAAATGCAAGTCCTTAAAAGGATTAAAAAGCGTTTGTGTCATCAATATTTAGAAATAGTATGGTTTAAAATTTTTGACAAATGTAGCCATAAATTATTGTTTGCTTTGCCTAATTTATGTTGTATCAAAGTTCTCAAATTATGGAGAGTAGTGCAAAGCTGTCTTTTAAAGAATCCGTTCAACAATGTTGGTTATTACGACCAAGAGTATTCAACCCAATTTTTCCTAAAATAGGTAATGCTGCAAGGACATTTTAGAAAGTATCCAAATAGTATTTAAGCATTGAGTTTGTCTTTAAAATCATTAATAATTCCGCCTTTCAAAAGAATATTTATCTGGCGGTCGCTTAAGCTATGCTTTGTGTCAAATTCAAGTTGTTTACCCGAAGCGTTACTGACTAAAACCTTGATGGGATTCCTGTTCCTGATATCGTCCTTTAAACTTTTAAAACTGACCATATCAGCCTGTTCGATCTTGTCATAATCTTTAATATTAATAAATTCAAGGGGCAATATCCCGAAATTTGCTAGATTTTGCCAAGCGATGCGAGCATACGATAGGGCTATAACAGCAACTTGTCCTAAATACTTGGGTGCTAGTGCGGCGTGCTCTCTACTGGATCCCTGGGCATAATTATCCCCAGCTACAACAATATGCCCACCATAACGGGATTTGGATTCCATAGCCCTGTCATAAAAAGAGTCGTCTATCACTGCAAAGGCATACTTGCTGATTTCGGGAAGGTTACTTCTAAAAGGTAATACATCGGCCCCAGCCTTTAAGATTTCATCGGTAGAAACACTATCTCCCATTTTTAGCAAAACTGGAACTTTGTATATGTCCATCAACGGGTCGATATGGGGCAGTGCCTTAATATTTGGTCCTTTTTTTAACTTAATTTGTGAGCCATCTTCTGGAGGGGATACCAACATATCAATATTGATAATCTCTATTTCTGGGTTTTTGTATTTTGGATAACTCATTTTAAATAATTTACCAAGATCCCTCGGGTCGGTAATTTTACCCGTTAAAGCAGATGCAGCCGCCGTTTCGGGACTGCATAGGTATATTTGGTCATCTTTTGTTCCGGATCTGTCGGGAAAATTTCGTGGCATTGTCCTCAAACTAATAGAGTCGGATGCCGGGGCTTGACCCATACCGATGCAGCCCATGCAGCCCGATTGATGGAATCTTGCTCCTGCTTTAATCAGGTTGGCAAAAGCACGGTTTTCTATCATGTTTTGAATGATCTGTCGCGAGGTCGGGTTGATATCAAAAGATACGTCACTGCTTATGGTCTTATTCTTTACAATTGCTCCAGCCATCCAAAAATCTCGAAGACCAGGGTTAGCGGAAGACCCTATTACAACTTGGCTAATTGATTTTCCGGCAACTTCGCTAACAGGGACTACATTCCCGGGACTTGTCGGTTTGGCAATAAGTGGTACAAGCTCACTTAGCACTATTTCTTCATATAAATCGTATACACAACCCTCATCAGCGACCAATTCAACCCAGTCATCTTCTCTACCTTGGGATCTTAGAAAACGTTTGGTTTCATCATCGCTAGGAAATACCGTAGTAGTAGCACCCAGCTCGGCACCCATATTAGCAATGACGTGACGATCCATTACGCTAAGATGTTTTAATCCTTCCCCATAATATTCCAAAATTTTGCCGACACCACCTGTTACGTCATGTCTTCGAAGCATCTCTAAAATAAGATCCTTGGCACTTACCCAATCGGGTAGCTTCCCCACAAGCTTGATACCCATTATTTTTGGCATTTTCACAAAATAGGGCTCGCCTGCAATGGCAGCTGCCACATCCAAGCCTCCCGTACCAATTGCGAGCATGCCTAAAGATCCTGCTGCACAACTATGGCTGTCTGATCCCACCAAGGTTTTCCCTGGCTTACCGAAACGTTCCATATGTACCGGATGGCTCACTCCGTTTCCCGGCCGGCTGTACCATAAACCAAAACGTTGTGCAGCCGACAACAGGAATGCATGATCGTCGGCATTTCTAAAATCAGTCTGTAACAAATTATGATCGACATATTGAACGGCCACTTCCGTTTTTGCCTTATCAAGACCCATCGCCTCTAGTTCCAGTTGAACCAAGGTGCCTGTTGCATCTTGCAACAAAGCCTGATCTATTTTTATACCAATTTCAGTTCCTTGAACCATTTCCCCATGAAGAAGATGTTCTTTGATAAGTTTCTGGGCAACATTTAAATTGATCATAATATTAGTATTTATTTCATATCTAAATTATGGATTTTATAGGAATAACTTAGTGGTTTTAACAATACCTTATGCTAGTTCCAGATAAATCAGCCATTTTGAAATTTTATCGATATACCCATCGGCTGGTAGTTTTCTTTGACATCTGTATTCAAGTAACGACAATTTTTAAAATCCCAATAACTTTTTGTTTTATTCAAAATACAATTTCAAAAGTGTTATAAATGTCAAACAAAATATAGTTCCGTCTGCTAGTTATATTGCAATTCAATTCAGGGAAACGATATTTTATTGCTGTCAACTTTTTACAATCACCGATATTAATCTGTTTTAAACACATCTTCGCTATCTGACAAAATGTTTTGAACCACCATTTTAAGACAATTATATTCATTTGAAATAATATTTTCATTTGTCAATCCAAATCACACCTCTTCATATATTTTTTGTTTATACCCAAAAACGGATGATATCCAAATAAAGTAATTAGTCTTAACTCAGAAAAAATATTCCTATTTAAAGTCATATAGTATAATAATACTTTTTTGTATAATTTAATTTATACTTTTTAGTATATATTAAAAATTACATTCTATCTTTGCGTAGAGGATTTTAATTTAATACCAAAAAATCATGAGCAAGGAAGCGTCTACAGAAACTCTTGAAGAGTACACAAATAGTGATTACAAATATGGATTTACCAGTAATATTGATACTGAACTTATCCCAAAAGGTCTAAATGAAGATACCATTCGATTAATATCTTATAAAAAGGAAGAGCCGCAATGGATGCTTGACTGGCGCTTAGAAGCATTTAGGCATTGGGAGACCCTCACGGAACCCAAATGGCCGAATGTAAAATATCCCCCAGTAAATTACCAAGACATTATTTACTATGCTGCCCCCAAACAGAAAAAAGTACTCAATAGCTTGGATGAAGTTGATCCTGAACTATTGCAAACCTTTGAGAAATTAGGTATTTCAATAGGAGAACAGAAACGATTAACTGGCGTTGCTGTTGATATAGTAATTGACAGTGTATCGGTGATAACTACTTTCAAGAAAGAATTATCAAAATTAGGCATTATCTTTTGCTCCTTTGGTGAGGCCGTAAAAGAACATCCTGAACTAATAAGAAAATACTTGGGAATGGTTGTTCCTTCAACTGATAATTTTTACGCATCGCTTAACTCTGCCGTTTTTACTGATGGTTCGTTTTGTTATATTCCAAAGGGCGTTCGATGCCCAATGGAATTGTCAACTTATTTCCGAATCAATGCCGAGGGATCAGGTCAGTTTGAAAGAACA
>JBLIJW010000052.1:0-17766 GCA_047636155.1 Flavobacterium sp.
TACAATAACTTCAACTACATCGCCACGCGAACCTTCGACAGCATAATTCCATGCTTTTTCGATATCAGATTCATTTTTTATTGTAGATTGACCTTTTCCAGAAGAGGACATTAATGGTTTTACAACGCAAGGAATTCCAACTTCTTCGACTCCTTTTTGCAATTCGGTTGCTGAGGTTGCGTATCGGTAATTGGCAGTTTTTAATCCTAAATCTTTGGCTGCTAAATCGCGAATGGCTTTTCTGTTCATAGTAAAATTTGCCGCTTTTGCGGATGGAACCACGGTAATTCCTTGCTTTTCGTAATCGTAAAAACGTTCGGTTCGGATGGCTTCTATTTCTGGAACTATAAAATCAGGTTTGTGTTTGGCAACAATTCGATCTAATTCTTTGCCATCCAACATATTGATAACTTCAAAACTATGAGCGACTTGCATTGCCGGAGCGTTTTCGTAACTATCAACTGCAATGATGGTTTGACCAATTCGTTGAGCTGCAATTACAAATTCTTTTCCTAGTTCGCCAGAACCTAATAATAGTATTTTTTTGTTCATTGTTGTTGAGTTGTTTCAATTTACGAAGATACATTTTTTTCTAAAAATCTTAGATTAATATATTTTCGGTAAAATTGATAATAAAAAATATAAGAAATTTTTACATTTACATTTATGAAAGTACAAGCAATAATTATTTTATCGGTTTTCTTTTCTCATGCATTAAATGCACAGAATAAATTTTTCATTTCAGGAACTATTCCACCTCAATATAAAGGAGCTGAAATCACTCTTTTGTCAGAAAATTCCAAATTTGAGTCTCTAATCACAAAAGAAGAAAATGGTAAGTTCAATTTAAGTGGTGAAATCAAGCAAGATTATGAGCCAGTTTATTTGATTATAAGAAAAGACAATGTTTATCTTGGTGGGAGTTTTATATTTATAGGTGGTCGAGAAATGAAAATTGATATCGTGAAATTAAATGTAGATAAATCCTTAAACGATTTTCGCTTTTTTAATGTTCCTTTTGTTAAAGAACAAAAGATATATGATGAAATGACTAAACCGCTTTTAGATAGCGCTAAGGTTGCTTTTAAACCATATGACGATGTTAGACTAGGTTATGTGAAAGGACATGATAAAGATTCCTTGTGGGCAATTGTTTCAAACTTGAGAAAAAAGCTTTTAGTAAAAAAAATAAAGTTTATTGCAAAATATCCTAATGATTACATTTCATTATATTTTTTTAATAAAGAGATAGTAAATGGTTATCATCCAATTACTGTTTATGGTCTTGAAACTATTTATAATAAACTGGGTAACGATTTAAAAAAAACTAATTTAGGTAAATCAGTTGGAGAATATCTTAAGAAAAAAAAGTCAATTACAGTGGGAAATGTTTTACCTGATTTTTCTTTTTTAGATAGCAAAGGACAAAAATATGATCTATCATCATTTTTTGATAATAAAGAATATGTTCTTCTGTGTTTTTGGAGTCGTGGTTGTGCACCTTGTATAAAGAAAATGCCAACGTTAAAAATACTTAATGAAAAGTATGCGTCCAAAGGTTTAAATCTAATCTCGATCTCATTGGAAAATAATGCAGATTGGTGGTTGAAATCTCTAAAAAAATATGAAATGCCTTGGTTACAAACTTGTGATGTTCCCGAATACAACCAAGGAAATAGTATTGCAAAAATCCTAGATGTAAACCGTATGCCACAGTATTTTTTAATTGATAATTCGGGTAAATTAATTTATCACAATGAACAATCAAATGACGATGATGATTTTACAGTTTTGATGAAAATTTTAGACAGTCAATTAGAATAAAAATCAAAACATAAATCTAGAAAATAGAATTTACTAAATTAAGGACATCCAAAATAGTTAAATAAAAAAAGCCCCAAGTTTCCTTGAGACAATTATGATTTATGCTAAAGCTTCTTTAATTCTTTTTAATGCTTCGGTAAGAATTTCTTCGCTTGTTGCATAAGAAAATCGGATGCAATTTGGGTTTCCAAAAGCTTCGCCAGTAACCGTTGCTACATTTGCTTCAGATAATAAATACATGGAAAAATCGTCTGCATTTTTAATTTCTGTTCCGCGCAATATTTTTCCAAAAAATGAGGAAACATCTGGGAAAACATAAAATGCACCTTCTGGAACATTAATTTTCATTCCCGGAATTTCTTGAATTAATTTCACAACCAAATCCCTACGGTTTTTGAAAGCAGAAACCATTTCGTTTAAAACGCTAGGATCGGCATCCATTGCGGTTATTGTTGCTCTTTGAGCTATAGAATTTGCTCCAGATGTTACTTGTCCTTGCAGTTTTGTACATGCTTTTGCAAACTCTTCGCTTGCGCCAATGTAACCAATTCTCCAACCTGTCATTGCGAATGCTTTGGCAACTCCATTTACTGTTATAGTTCGTTCAAACATTCCTGGAATAGATGCAATGCTGCAAAAAGTTCCAGAAAAATTAATGTGTTCGTAAATTTCGTCAGCTACAATTACAATATTTGGATATTTTTTTAAAACTTCTGCAATAGCTGTAAATTCTTCGCGACTATAAACCGAACCACTAGGGTTGCAAGGCGAAGAATACCAAAGCATTTTTGTTTTTGGCGTAATTGCTGCTTCTAATTGTTGCGGAGTCATCTTAAAATCGTCCTCAATTGAAGTTGAAACTTCCACAGGAATTCCGCCAGATAGCTTTACGATTTCTGAATAAGATACCCAATATGGTGCGGGAAGAATAACTTCGTCGCCTTCATTTAAAAGCACTTGTGCAATATTATATAAAGATTGTTTTGCACCAGTAGAAACAACAATGTTAGCTGGTTTATAGTCTAAATTATTATCTCGTTTGAATTTTCTGCAAATTGCTTCTTTTAATTCCAGGTAACCATCTACAGGCGAATAGGTAGAGTAATTTTCGTCGATTGCTTTTTTGGCTGCTTCTTTTATAAAATCGGGTGTGTTAAAATCGGGTTCGCCCAAACTTAAACTGATTATGTCTTTTCCTTGTGATTTTAATTCTCTTGCTAATGCTGCCATTGCTAGAGTCTGTGAAGTCGATAAATTATTAATTCTGTCGGATAATAAATGTTTCATGGTTGTAGTTCGTATTGTTTTGAAATAGAGTTAAATAAAAAAGACGTACAAAAATACGTCTTTCTTATTAATTTTTTATGCCGATAGAAGTGGTTTTTGTCCTAAATCTTTTAAATGTTTAAAGTGAGCAACAACTGCGCTTCGCATTGTTTTGAACTCGTGGTAAGGTAAGTTGCATTCTTTTGCTGTTTCCTTTACAATCTCTGCAATTTTGCCGTAATGAACATGACTAATATGCGGAAATAAATGGTGTTCTACTTGGTGATTCAATCCACCAGTAAACCAATTTACAATTTTGTTTTTTGGAGCAAAGTTGGCGGTTGTATATAACTGGTGAATTGCCCAAGTATTTTCCATTTCACCAACTTCATTTGGTGCTGGGTTAGTGGTTTCGTCCACAACATGTGCTAATTGAAAAACAATACTCAAGATTAAACCAGCTGTGTAATGCATGATAAAAAATCCTAATAAAACCTGCCACCAAACAATACCTAATAACATAGGGATAGCTAACCAAATAGAAAAATAAATCGCCTTAGTTATAATTAAGGTTGTCCATAAAATTTGCGGGCTTTTTACTTTTCCGTAAGATAATTTTCGTCCTAAATAGGCTTTCATTTGTTTAAAGTCGGTAGTTAATGCCCAATTAAAAGTCAATAATCCGTAAAGAAAAACCGAATAATAATGTTGGAATTTATGAAATTTATGCCATTCTGCTTCTTTTGTAAAGCGAATTACTCGACCAGCGTCTAAATCTTCGTCGTGACCATGAATATTGGTATATGTATGATGCAAAACATTATGCTGAACTTGCCAATTATGCACATTTCCTGCTAAGATATAAATGCTGCCACCCATAAAATTATTTATCCAAGATTTGTTAGAATATGATCCGTGATTTCCATCATGCATTACATTCATTCCAATTCCGGCCATTCCAATTCCCAATACTACAGATAGTAACAAGAAAACCCAAATTGGCATTGTAGTTAGGGATATTATGATAAAATAAGGTGCAAGAAATAATGTAAAGAGAATTACTGTTTTTAAATGTAATTTCCAGTTTCCTGTTTTTTCTATTTTATTTTCTTTGAAGTAGTTGTTAACTCGAGAATTTAAGGTTCTAAAAAACTTTAAACTATCTTGTTTTGCAAAAGTTGGTGGGTTGTTAATCATTTGATTGGTATGTTTTTACAAATATAAATATTAATCACGTTCGACAAGTGTTAATTATCCAAAAAATAACAACTAGAAATGTGTATTTTTGTAAAAAAATAGAATATTTATGGAAGAAATTCTAATTCAATTTCCGAATCTTACTGCAATTCAGATCGAACAATTTGAAAAATTAAAGGAATTATATACCGACTGGAATGCCAAAATCAATGTAATTTCTCGCAAGGATATTGACGAATTATATTCCAGACATATTCTTCATTCCTTGGGAATTGCAAAAATTCAATCTTTTGTTGCAGGAAGTTATATTCTAGATGTTGGCACTGGTGGCGGCTTTCCTGGAATTCCGTTAGCTATTCTTTTTCCGGAAACGCGATTTTATCTAATTGACATCATAGCAAAAAAAATACGAGTTGTAAATGAAGTTGCGACTGGTTTGGGATTAAAAAATGTAAAAGCCGAACAAATGCGAGCTGCAAATGTCAAAGGAGATTACGATTTCATAGTTTCTCGAGCGGTAACTAACATGCCAGATTTTGTAAGTTGGATAAAAGATAAAATCAAGAAAACGAACAAACACGAATTGAAAAACGGAATTTTATATCTTAAAGGTGGCGATTTATCTGAGGAATTAAAAGATTTTCCAAAAGCAACGGAATATAATTTATCCGATTTTTTTAAAGAAGATTTTTTCGAAACAAAGAAAGTGGTTCATGTTCCGTTGAAGTTTAACAAGTTATAAGGACGAATGTCGTAGCGTTTTAAAGTATTGCATAAATAAAGCCGAATCATAATTAGGACTCGGCTTTTTATTTACTTTTATTCTGAAAATCCAATAACTGAAAACCCCAAATTTATTACTCTCCCAAAAACGGATATCTGTAATCTACCGGAGTTACAAAAGTTTCTTTTATTGTTCGAGGAGAAACCCAACGCAATAAATTCTGCATAGATCCAGCTTTGTCATTTGTTCCAGAAGCTCTTGCACCACCAAATGGTTGCATTCCTACAACTGCTCCGGTTGGTTTATCGTTGATATAAAAATTTCCTGCGGCATTTTGTAAAGCATCGGTTGCTTCAATAGTAGCATAACGATCTTGACTAAAAATTGCTCCTGTTAAAGCATATTCAGACGTTTCGTCTACTATTTTTAGAGTTTCACACCATTTTGCATCTTCATAAACATAAATCGTCATAACGGGACCAAAAAGTTCGGTTTCCATTGTGGCATATTTTGGGTTGGTAGTTACAATAACCGTTGGTTCTATAAAATAACCTTTTGATTTATCGTAATTTCCTCCAACTATAATTTCAGCATCGCTGTCTTTTTTCGCTTGGTCAATAAAACTTGCTAATTTGTCAAACGAACCTTCGTGAATTACTGCTGTAATAAAATTACGAAAATCTTCTGGCGAACCCATTTTCATCGATTTTACATCGGTTACCAATTGTTCATTAACCGCTGGCCATAAACTTTGCGGAATATAAGCACGGGAAGCAGCTGAACATTTTTGACCTTGAAATTCAAATGCACCACGAGTTATTCCCGTCACAACTTGTTTAACATTGGCTGAGGCATGTGCAACAATAAAATCTTTACCACCAGTTTCTCCAACTATTCTTGGGTAGGTTTTGTATTTATGGATGTTGTTTCCGATTTTTTTCCAAATTTCTTTGAAAACATGTGTAGAACCAGTATAGTGAATTCCAGCAAAATCGGCATGATCAAAAATAGTATCTGATATCATAACCGGATCGCCAAATACTACATTAATAACTCCGTCCGGAATTCCTGCTTCTTCAAAAACATCCATAATTATTTTGGCCGAAAAAACCTGATGATCACTTGGTTTCCAAACTACAGTATTTCCCATCAATGCTGCACTTGCCGGTAAATTTGCCGCAATAGCAGTAAAGTTAAACGGCGTAATGGCATATATAAAACCTTCTAAAGGTCGGTACTCAATTTTATTCCAAACATCTGATGTAGATTTTGGTTGATCCGCATAAATTTGCGTCATAAACTCTACATTAAAACGTAAAAAATCAATCAATTCGCAAGAAGCATCAATTTCTGCTTGAAAAATTGTTTTAGATTGTGCAATCATCGTTGCCGCATTAATTCTTGCTCTGTAAGGACCAGCAATTAATTCTGCCGCTTTTAAGAAAATCGCAGCACGATGTTCCCATGGCATTTTTGCCCATTTTGTTCTTGCTTCCAAAGCAGATGCAATGGCTTGGTCAACATGTTTTTTTTCTGCTAAATGATACGTTCCAACCACATGTTTGTGATCGTGCGGTGCAGTCATATTTTGCGTTTTCCCAGTTTTTATTTTTTCTGAACCAATACGTAAAGGAACTTCAATTGTCTCGTCCCACATTTTCTTGTAAGCTTCTAAAGCAGCCGCTTTTTCTGGAGAATTTGGCGCATACGATTTTACAGGTTCGTTAACGGCTTTCGGTACATTAAATATTCCTTTTGGCATGTTTTACGTTTTTTTAAATTAATTTTATAAGTAATTTTACAAATAATGTAATCAAATGCAAAAATACAAAGCTATTTTTGAATTTGTTCTAAGGATTTATTAATTTTTTGAAATTTCTATAAATCCTACATTCCTAAAAACACTTCTAAATGAAAAGGCCATTACTCGAATTCAATGATAAAGGAATTTACTGCGAAAAAGCCAATGTATATTTAGATCCTTGGTTGCCTGTAGATAACGCAATAATTACGCACGGTCATGCAGACCATTCCAGATTCGGACACAAATATTACATAACGCATCGAACCAATGTACCAATAATTCGACATCGACTAGGAGAAATTAATGTGACTGGTGTGGAATGGAACGATACTTTTGTAATTAATAATGTAAAATTTTCCTTACATCCTGCCGGACATATTATTGGTAGTTCGCAAGTTCGAGTAGAATATAAAGGAGAAGTTTGGGTTTTTACTGGCGATTATAAAACCGAAGACGACGGAATTTCCGTTCCGTATGAAGTGGTAAAATGCAATACATTTATAACCGAATGCACTTTTGGATTACCAGCATTTAAATGGATTCCGCAAGCGGAAGTTATGGCAGATGTAAATAATTGGTGGGCAAAAAATAAAGAAGAAGGTAAAACCTCTATTTTATTCGGATATTCTTTAGGAAAAGCACAGCGAATATTAAAATATTTGGATACCGATATCGGAAAAATTTACACGCATGGCGCGATTGAAAACATGACGGAAGTCGTTCGTACTTTAGTCGATTTTCCTCCAACAACTAGAATTACACGAGATACAAAAAAAGAAGAAATTGCAGGAAACATAGTTCTTGCTCCGCCAAGCGCGCATGGCAGTACTTGGATTAGAAAAATGACACCTTTTGTTACTGGTTCGGCAAGTGGTTGGATGGCATTTCGTGGTGCAAGAAGACGTCGCGCAATTGATAAAGGGTTTGTGTTAAGCGACCATTGCGATTGGTACGGACTTTTAGATTCTGTAAAAGCAACTGGTGCAGAAACTGTAATTTGTACGCACGGTTATACCGATATTTTTTCTAAATATTTAAGAGAATTAGGTTACGATGCAAGAACGGTAAAAACCCAATACGAAGGAGAAAATGCCGAAATAAATACATCTGAAAAAGAAGAGGACGAATTGGATAAAAAAGAACAAGCATGAGAAATTTTGCCAATCTTATTAAAACTTTAGATAGTTCCAACAAAACTTCTGTAAAGGTAGATGCATTAACTGAGTATTTTCAAAACGCAACGCCAAAAGATAAAGTTTGGACGATTGCTATTTTATCACATCGCCGTCCGCCAAGACCAGTTAATACTACATTGTTGAGACTTTGGGCAAACGAGTTGGCAAATATTCCGATGTGGTTGTTTGAAGAAAGTTATCACATTGTTGGCGACTTGTCAGAAACTATTGCGTTGGTAATTCCCAATTCAAACGAATCATCTGATAAAAGTTTAACCGAATTTCTGCAGGAAATTTTGGTGCTAAAAAGTAAATCAGAATCCGATAAAAAAGAATATTTACAATACAATTGGTTGCATCTCAATTATTACGAACGCTTCGTTTTCACCAAATTAATTACTGGCGGATTTCGAATCGGCGTTAGCCAAAAATTAATGACGCGCGCTTTATCTAAAGCAGAAAACGTAGACGAAGATATTTTGGCTTACAAATTAATGGGAAATTGGAATCCGAATGAAATTAGTTTTGAAGATTTAATTTTACAAGAAAATGCAAGCGATTATTTATCTAAACCCTATCCTTTTTATTTGGCTTATCCAATAGAAGTGGAAATTTCAGCCATCGGAAATGCTTCTGATTTTTCTGTAGAACATAAATGGGATGGTATTCGGTCGCAAACCATAATCCGAGAAAATGAAATTTTTGTTTGGTCGCGCGGAGAAGAATTAGTAACCGATAAATATCCCGAATTTCATGTTTTCTCTAAGATTTTTCCTAACGGAACGGTAATCGATGGAGAAATTTTAGCCTATTCTAAAAATCAAATAGACAACTTTAATTCTCTACAAACGCGTATCGGACGAAAAACGGTTTCGAAAGCATTACTAGCAAAAGTTCCGGTGATATTAAAAGCCTATGATATTTTAGAATTTGATGGAATCGATATCCGAAATAAAACCTATTTAGAACGACGAGAAATTTTAGAAAAGCTATACGATTCTGTTAAAGATAAGAATGTACCATTTCAATTGTCTGAAAGATTGCAATTTGAAACCTGGGAAGAAGTTGCCGCAGAAAGAGCAAAAGCAAGAGAAATGCACAGCGAAGGGTTGATGGTGAAACGTAACGAATCTGCATATCAAGTTGGTCGAAAAAAAGGCGATTGGTGGAAATGGAAAGTTGCGCCACTTAGTGTAGATGCTGTTTTAACTTATGCTATGCGTGGTCATGGAAGACGTTCTAACTTGTTTACAGATTATACTTTTGGAATTTGGCAGGAAAAAGAAAATGGCGAACGAGAACTAGTGACTTTTGCAAAAGCATATTCCGGTTTAACCGATGCCGAATTCCGCCAAGTAGATGATTTTATCAAGAAAAACACTTTAGATAAATTTGGTCCGGTTCGAAGCGTAACGCCTAAATTAGTTTTCGAAATTGGTTTTGAAGGAATTGCAGAATCAACTAGACATAAAAGTGGTTTTGCAACTCGTTTTCCGAGAATATTACGATGGCGACACGATAAAAAAATAGAAGAAGCAAACACGGTAGAAGATTTAAAAAGTTTAATTAATTTTACTGTTAGTGAAAACGAATAAAGCCACCAATCCCGAATTATTTGAAATTGCCAATTCTTGGTTCGTCAATCAAGGATGGAAACCGTTTCCGTTTCAAAAGCAAACTTGGACTTCTTTTTTAGAAGGTAAAAACGGACTTTTAAATGCACCAACCGGCAGCGGAAAAACTTATGCACTTTGGTTTCCGATAATATTAAATTACATAAAAAATAATCCGGAATATAAAACTAAAAACGTAGGAGGATTAAAAGCAATCTGGATTACGCCATTACGTTCGCTTTCGCTAGAAATTGCACAAGCTGCAGAACGCGTTATTCAAGATTTGGATGCGAATCTTTCGGTTGGAATTCGCTCTGGTGATACTTCAGCATCCGATCGAGCAAAGCAAAAAAAGAAAATGCCGGATTTATTAATTACTACGCCAGAAAGTTTGCAGTTGCTTTTGGCAAGTAAAGACTACGCCAAAACTTTTAAAGATTGTACCGCAATTGTTGTAGATGAATGGCACGAATTATTGGGTTCAAAACGTGGCGTTCAAATGGAATTGGCTTTGTCTCGACTTAAAACTATTGCTTTACAAATGCGCATTTGGGGAATTTCTGCAACCATAGGAAACTTAGATTTAGCACAGCAGGTTTTGCTTGGAGCTGATTCCGAATCTTATAAAAATTCGGTGTTGATTAAAGCAGAAATCCATAAAAAAATAAAAGTGCTTTCTATTCTTCCAGAAAAAATGGAAACCTATCCTTGGCGCGGGCATATGGGTTTGCAATTGATTGATTCGGTTGCAGAAATTGTTAGAAAAAGCAAGACAACACTTATTTTTACCAATGTTCGTTCGGCTTGCGAATTATGGTTTCAGGCTTTATTAGAAAAATATCCCGAGTTTGCCGGTGAAATTGCCATGCATCACGGAAGTATCGATAAAGAAACTCGTGTTTGGGTAGAAAATGCCATTCGTCGTGGCGATTTAAAAGTGGTGGTTTGTACATCGAGTTTGGATTTGGGTGTCGATTTTGCTCCGGTAGAAACAATAATACAAATTGGCGGACCAAAAGGCGTTGCCCGATTTTTACAACGTGCCGGAAGAAGCGGACATCAACCCGGTAAAGAAAGTGTAATTTACTTTTTAGCAACCCACGCAATGGAGTTGATTGAAGCTTCTGCATTAAAAAAAGCAGTTGCTGAAACTATTGTAGAAGATCGCGTTCCGTATTTAAATAGTTGGGATGTTTTGGTGCAATATTGCAATACTTTGGCCGTTTCTGACGGATTTTATCCTGATGAAATTTTTGTAGAAGTACAACAAACTTTTTGCTATCAAAATATAACAAAAGAACATTGGAATTGGATTTTAAAGTTCATTGTTAACGGAAGTCAAAGTTTAGAATTTTATGACGAATATAAAAAAGTAGAAGTAGAAGAAGACGGAAAATATAAAATCAATAATAGGCGAGTGGCAATGCACCACAGAATGCAAATAGGAACCATTGTTAGCGATGCCGTTTTGAGCGTTAAATTTTTAAGTGGTGGTTATCTTGGAAGTATCGAAGAATATTTTGCATCGAAATTAAAACCAGGCGATACTTTTACTTTTGCTGGTCGAAAATTAGAAATGTATCGGGTAAAAAATATGCAAGTTTTAGTCAAAAAAGCAAATCCGAAAAACAAGGCTAAAACGGTAACTTGGTCTGGCGGACGAATGGCGTTTTCTGCACAAATGAGCGAATTGTTGCGCGAAGAATTATATTCGGCAAATACCGAAAATTTATCCGAAGAATTAAAAGCAATGCAACCTATTTTTGACCGACAGCGCAAAGAAAGCATTGTTCCAACAGACAAACAGTTTCTAATAGAATCGTTCAAAACTCGAGAAGGGTTTCATACTATTTTTTATCCGTTTGAAGGCCGTTTTGTGCACGAAGCATTGGCTAGTTTACTTTCCTATCGGATAAGTTTATTGTCGCCAATAACTTTTTCGTTAGCGTATAATGACTATGGATTTGAATTGCTTTCTGACCAAGAAGTTGATATTACAGCAGTTTTAGATAACAATTTGTTCACTACGGAATTTGTGCATATTGATTTGCAAAGTAGTTTAAATGCAACAGAAATGGCACGACGAAAATTTCGAGATATTGCCGTAATTTCTGGTTTAGTTTTTACCGGAATGCCAGGAAAACCACTAAAAACAAAACATTTGCAAAGCAGTTCGCAATTATTATTTGAAGTTTTTAAAGATTACGAACCAGATAATTTATTGCTGCAACAAGCCTACATTGAAACTTTTGAACACCAGTTAGAAGAAGGAAGATTGATACAGGCTTTAGAACGAATTGCTACCCAAGAAATTGTTTGGAAAAAATGCAAGAAACCAACACCATTTAGTTTTCCTATAATAACCGACAGATTGCGCGAAAAATTATCTAGCGAAAGCTTGGCAGAACAAATTAAAAAAATGACGGCTTCGTATATCAAGTAGTAGAGAAAATTTTTTAATCTACTATGCAAATAAGTTTGTTATAAACTAATTAATTTTTTATTTTTAATCGTTTCAAAAATTCTAAAACAAACCTTAATGAAACCAGAAAACAAAGCTTTTATAAAAACGACACTTTTAAACGGATTAATTTTTGCAGTTTTAATGGCAGGATTTGGTTATTGGGACGAAGAAAAATTCAATGTCTATAAATTTTTATTACATTTTGCAGGTTTTGGATTATCTATGGGTTTAATTGCGAGATATAATTTTAAAAAGCTTCAAAAAGAAGAAAGTAAAGAAAAATAAATCGGGTAATTTGATGTCCAATCTTAGGCGTAACTTGGTTTATTTCAAAAAAGCAATTGCAATTTTAAATATCGCCTGGTTTTATGCTCTGTTTCTTTTGATGGTTTAGACAATTGCAGAAAAAAGATTCCTCAATGTAATGAACCAAAAAATGATTTCGGTAAGCTATCATGTGGATTATCTAATTTTTAAAAATGCAAAATTATGTCACGGCAATTGCGGAAAAATCGATAGCAAAAGAAAATAGTTAATCAAAAGTAATCATGAGCCAAATGAATATTGGATATTAGAAAACTACATTAAACGGCACTAAATAATCTAAACACCAAATAAAAGCGGTAATTTTATAAATACTACAAAATAGTATTTACCCATTTATAAAATGTTTAGACACCAAGGCAAGTCACGAACTTTAAACCACAATAAACAAATCGCAACCTTGCTTTCATTCGTTGCCGGAATAGTTAATGTTGTAGGATTTTTTGCCGTAAAGCAGCTAACAACAAATGTTACTGGGCATTTTGCTTTCTTTATGGATTCACTGTTTACCTTTCACTTCCATAAAAGTTTATTATTCTTTTTATATGTTTTCTTTTTCTTTTTGGGTTCCTTTTTTTCAAGTTTGTTAATAGAAATTGTTATCAAAAAAAGCCAAAAATTTGTTTATGTTTTCCCTATACTAACCGAAAGTTTCGTATTAATTATAATAGTAATTTTTGGCAACTATTTTATTCGAAATTATCCCAATGTAATTGCCTTCAGTTTACTTTTTGCAATGGGTTTACAAAATTCATTAGTAACAAAAATTTCAAATGCGGTAGTTAGAACAACTCATTTAACTGGACTTTTTACCGATTTAGGAATTGAACTTGCACAATTATTTTTTTACAAACAAAAAGAACAACAAAGTAAACTACTAACTACCATTAAGTTACGTATCAGAATAATTATTTTCTTTTTTTGTGGCGGTTTATTTGGTGGAATTTTATTTACGAAATTGCAACTTTATGTCTTGTTAATTCCAGCAACGCTACTTTTACTTGGCTTGTATTATGATTATCTAAAATTTAAAGTGATAATTTGGAAAAGAAATTACAATCAAAAAATTAATTCCTCAACTAGTAATTAATTTTGGAACAATAAAAAAATGAAAAATGGAAATAGTAAATATCAGCGAAAAACTAGCTTTATTTTCGGAGCATTGGAATCCCAAAGTTGTAGGAGATTTAAACGGTCAACAAGTAAAACTAGCAAAATTTAAAGGAGAATTTGTTTGGCACAGACATGATAATGAAGACGAACTGTTTTTAGTTATTAAAGGAAGTTTTAAAATGGAATTCCGAGATAAAATAGTAATTGTAAACCAAAACGAATTTTTAATTGTTCCTCGCGGCGTCGAACACAGACCATCTGCAGAAGAAGAAGTTTCTGTTTTGTTGTTTGAACCTGCAACAACTTTAAACACCGGAAATTCAGAAAACGATTTTACCAAACATGTTTTAGATAAAATATAATTAAAATTAATTCTGATGAAAAATAAAATCGATTATCTAAAAAGCACAATCAAACAATTCGAATATTATAAATTGCTTGGTGAAAAAACAATGGTTCAATTAACAGATGCACAATTGTTTTGGCAATACGATGAAGATTCTAATTCTATAGCGCAAATTGTAAAACATTTATCTGGAAATATGATTTCTCGATGGACCGATTTTTTAACTACGGATGGTGAGAAAGAATATCGAAATCGCGATGCCGAATTTGACAACGATATTCAAACTCGGCAGCAATTGTTAGATTATTGGAATTTAGGCTGGAATTATTTGTTCTTAACTTTAAATTCATTAAAAGAATCCGAGTTAGAAAAAGAAATTTTCATCAGAAATCAAGGACATTCGGTAGTCGAAGCAATCAATCGGCAATTAGCGCATTATCCATATCATGTTGGTCAAATAGTTTTTATAGGAAAATTATTATGCAATAAAAATTGGAATTCTCTTTCTATTCCTAAAGGAAATTCGCTTACTTATAATTTAGAAAAATTTTCAAAACCCAAAATTAAGCAACATTTTACAGACGAATATTTAAAAGATTAAAAATAGGAAAAAGTTACTTTTTTAATACTTAAATTTTGATGTATTTTTGCAGCCTTTAAGTGTAAACAATTCATGAAACTTTCTATCCAAAACCAAGATTTAGAATTGCATCCTAGCGGTGCTATTTTTTGGGAAAATAAAAAGGCTCTTTTAATATCTGACATTCATTTAGGGAAAATAGGTCATTTTCGTAAAAACGGTTTGGCGATTCCTAAAGATGCGATGTATGAAAATTTTAGGCGTTTGGATGTCGTTGTCGATTTGTACAAACCAGAAATTATTTATTTTCTTGGAGATTTATTCCATTCTGATTATAATTTAGAATTTTTACTTTTTGTTGATTGGATAAAAAATCAAAAGGCAAAAATGGTTTTGATTGAAGGTAATCATGATATTATCGATAAAAAAAATTATACCGATTTGAGTATTATAGTTTTAGAAGATTTGCTTGAAACGCCTTTTTATTTTACCCACCATCCGACAATTAAAGAAAATACAATTAATTTTTGTGGACACATTCATCCGGGAATAAAATTGAAAGGAAAAGGAAAACAATTTGTTAAACTTTCTTGTTTTTATGTAAAAGAGAACCAAATAATTCTACCTTCTTTTGGAACTTTTACCGGAAATTACTTTGTTTCGCCAACTAAAAACGAACAGATTTATGCCATTGTAGACAAAGAAGTCGTAAAAATTGTATTAAAAACGATTTTTAATTAAGCGCAAACGGTGCACTTAATTTAAATGTAGGAACAACAACTTTAAAGTTTCTTGTACTTGTAAAGTTAATCATATTAAAATGACCACGCATTGCGCCATGCGGAGATAAAAGTAAACAACCAGAACTGTAGGTATGGGTTTCTCCTGGTTTTAAAACTGGTTTTTTGCCAATTACACCTTCGCCATCTACCATTTCTAAATCGTTAAGCGAATCAAAAATTTCCCAGTGACGTGATATTAATTGAACCGAATCTTTGCTGTAATTTTCGATAGTAATCTCATAAGAAAAGGCAAAATGTATCTTGTAGTTTTTAAAGAACGTGCCTTCAAAACTAGTTTTTACAGATATTTTGATACCTCTTGTTATTTGAGAAACCATACGATTGCTTTTTGTAAAGTTATAATTTTTTTTTAAAATCACCTTGTTTACAAGGGTTTAAATTCTTTTTCTAATTAATAATGTCAATAGAGTTTGCTGTACCGCGACCAATAATTCTATCGTAACGTTGGTTATTTTCGCGGTAATAAATCAATGCATCGTACTGGTTTTCGGTTTGGTAAAAATTACCATCAATTGCATTTTCTTCCTCTAAAGTGCTGTTTGGTTTTAATATGGTATATCCATAATTGGTAAAGCCTTGTTTGATCATTATTGCCTTTTCGAACAATCCTTTTTCGGCATTATAGTCTAATTTATTTTCGTCTGTAAAGGTGTTGTTATTAAACATTCCTGTTATGTAAAGCGGATTTTTACTAAAATAACTTGGCGCACTTAACGAGAAATAAATCCAAGCATAATCTGATTCTATTGCGTTGTTTTCTACGCCAATATTGTTAACCAAGAAATTACCATTTATATCAGGAAAGTAGGTGTAAAGTTGGTTTGCTCGTGCTTGATTTGTATATAATAAGCAATTATACAATCCAGTATTGGTATCTACTCTTGAAATGGTATTATTAGCTGCTCTAATTATTTTATTTTCGAAATACAAATATTCATTACCCGCCCAAAACTGGGTTTCTTTGTCGTATTTATAAATTAAATCATTCCCGATTGTGTATTGCGGTTTTACATTGTAAATGGCGTCGCTAAATTTAGCGTTTTGCATTAATAAAACCTTTACTTGTTCTAATGGTCGTTGAAAAGTTATTGTTGCCGATTTTATAGCAAAATCTAAATTGTGTTTTTGTTCAACATATTTAACTTCTCTTGCCCTTTTTACTTGAATAGGAACAGAAACTAAATTTTCATACACAATAAATTTACGAGAAAAAACAACTTCGCGATCTTCATTTAAAATACTTAAAACGTAATTTCCACTAACTTTTATGCTGGTGAATTGGTTCGGAAAACTCAATATATAATGCGAATAAACTTGTAAGGTATTGACAGAATTCGTGTAATTAATAATTCGTTGGTCGTTAAACCCCGTAATATATTCATTAATGGAAAGTTGGGATTGTTTCCAATTGTAATCACAATGGGTTAATCTGTAATAATAATTATCTTCTGTACCGTGTAAATCATCAAATTGCAACTGGAAACTGTCTCCTAATTGTATCATCGGAAATACATTTTGATTTGCCTGAACAAAAGTGACTGTTTTAATGTGGTAAGGCGAAATAATTTCTATTTCTTGTGCGAAAAGTAAAGTCGTAACTAAAAACAAAAACAAAAAAAGTATTTTTTTCAATTTATTACAAATTAGGTTTAGCGTAAAGATAGTGAATAATTTACGGCTTGAAAAATGTTTTTATTTATAACAAACAGGTAAGATTTCACCTGCAGCTAAACAATATTTCTCTACTAAATTTGTGCCAATTTGTGCAGTATAATCTATTTCTTCTACTTTAAAACCGATATTTCTTAGTTTGTCAAAATAATCGCGACCGTAAATACGAACGTGATCGTATTGACCAAAAATTGCTGCACGTTCTTTTTGATCTTTTATTTTGTCGTCAGAAAAAGTATTTTCTCTATTTAAATCTTGCGGGATTTGAAGAACTGCCATTCCGCCGGGTTTTAAAACACGATACAATTCTTGCATTGCTTTAGTGTCATCTGGAATATGTTCTAAAACGTGATTACAAAAAACAATATCAAAATCGTTATCTGCAAAAGGTAAATTGCAAATGTCTGCTTTTACATCCGCTAAAGGAGAAAACAAATCTGTAGTAACATATTCTATATTTGATTGTTTTTTGAAACGTTTATAAAATTCTTGTTCTGGTGCAAAATGTAATATTTTTTTTCGAACTGAAGAAGAAAAAAAATCTGTTTCGTTTTGCAACCAAAGCCACAAAAGACGATGCCTTTCTAAAGATAATGTACTTGGTGATAAAACATTATTTCTTTGTTTTCCGTATCCGTAAGGTAAAAACATTTTAAAACTTTTGCCATCAATCGGATCGGTAAATTTATCTCCTTTAAGCATAAATGCAAGCAACGGACGAATTACAATACTTACTCTAATTAAGATTGGTCGTGGAATTGTATTAAGGAAAAATTTAAATATTTTTTTCATATTTGGTTTACAGATTCACTAAGAAAACAAAAGATTTTTTTAAAAATAATATAGGGTTAATTAAAAAACT
>JBLIJW010000053.1:0-17149 GCA_047636155.1 Flavobacterium sp.
ACCAAAAATAAATTAAACTAAGAATATTATAATTAAAAATTAAGCCTGCTACTAACAGCGGTTGGCAGAATTTGCGAGAATTTTGCATGATGGATAAAATTCTTTCACAAGAAATTTTTATCTTAATTAAAGACTTCACAACTTAACAAGCTGTCCATTCTTAAAATCAATTAAAAGTAATGTATATAAATTGTACTCTTAAAAAGTCACCTCAAAAAATTCATACAGAAACACTTATGCAAGTTTCTAAAGCAATTATGGTGAAAGAAAATGTAGTCATAGATGAGATTAGGTTAATCGACCATCATGTTGCAAGCGATGTATATCCTGATATGGTTGAATATGGATGGGATGCAGATAAATGGCCTGAATTATCTAAAAGGATTTTTGATGCAGATATTCTTATCATAGGAACACCAATATGGTTATGCGAAAAGTCATCGGAAACACAAAAACTAATAGAAAGACTACATGCAATGAGCAGCCAGATAAATGACAAAAGCCAATATATTTATTATGGTGAATTTGGTGGCTGTATGGTTACTGGGAATGAAGATGGTATAAAACATTGTGCAATGGGGATACTATATTCCCTTCAACATGTAGGATACTCAATCCCACCACAGGCGGACTGCGGATGGATCGGAAAGGTTGGACCGGGACCAAGTTATGGAGATATAGAATGGAAAGAAAAAAAATTAGAGAATCCGATGGGTTTTGACAGTGATTTCACAAATAGAAATAGCACTTTTATGACGTATAATCTTCTTCATTTAGCAAAATAATGGCTACCCAAATTACGGCAACTCCCGAAAAGAAAGAGAAAATGGCGAACGTTGGGAGTTTGAAAATCCAGAATATAGATAAGAAAATGGAACTTAAAACGGGTTTTCAAAAATTGTGAGAGTTTTACAAGATTGATAAAATTCTTTCGTAAGAAATTATATATTAGTAGAAAAAAGACGGTCACAAAGTCCGCAACTTATAAAGTTCGCCAAAGGTTATGTGAAATCCCTTGAAAACCGAAACGTAAAAACTTAATATGCTAATTTTTGTCTCATCGATTGTTGCTTTTGGTGTTGCAATTCTAACCTTCTTTTTGGCTTTGGATTAGGAACAATACTTACTACAATATTTATGATGTTTTTCCCCTTTGAATTAGCAATTGGTTTAAATGGTGTAGTTCACTTTTTTAATAATATTTTCAAATTATTTCTTGTTGGTAAACAAGCTGACAAATCTGTCCTTATTAATTTCGGAATTCCTGCTGTTGTAGCGGCCGTATTTGGTTCTTTTTTATTATTTAAAATCCATGATGAAAACCCGCCATTTACTTATCAACTTTCTGAAAGTGAGCTTAAAGTTTATAATATAAAACTTATTATTTCCATTTTACTAATTATTTTTGCAAGCATCGAATATTACTTTTTTTAAAAAATTCCAATTTGGGAAAAAAAAATTACCAATTGGAGGAATTTTGAGTGGATTTTTTAGTGGTCTTTCTGGAAATCAACGTACGTTGCGAAGTGCTTTTTTAATAAGAGCAGGACTTTTCAAAAAGCTTTTATTGCAACCGCCGTAGTATTATCAACATTCGTAGATTTAACAAAGTTGGCAATTTACACATCGAATTTTTCTAAAGCTGGTTTATCAGAAAATTTAGCTTTGGTAACCGCCGTTACCTTATGAGGAATTGTCGTAGCTTTTGTTGGAAATAACTTGCTTAAAAAAGTAACCTTTAATTTTATACAAATTTTTGTTGCCATTTTACTAATAATTATTTCTTTCGCTTTAGGAGGAAGAATTATCTACAATTCAGTCTTTACAGAAAAAAGAACTCGCATAAAAACAAATATTAAAACATACTTTAGCTAATAATTTCTAAGTATCGCAAAAATTTCAAAAAGTTGCAAAGCAGTTTTTGTACTTTTTTGCAAACCTCGTTTTGTAAATCTCAATTCATTTTAACCAAAATTAAATATAATTATCCTTTAAAATTCTTGATCAAATAAAAATTTATATTTTTGAAAACAATAGAAATCTAACCAACTTATTTAGTATACGATTTGTTTCAAAAACGATTAATTTTTAGTTAAAATAAAGGTATTTATATAATGCATAACCCTGAGGTCGAGAGTTCAAATCTTTCTCTCGCTACAGAAATTAGGTTTTGATAATAAACAGTTTATATTCTTTAAACCGTTTTTTTATTTTAGGAAAAACAATTAGCTATCATTTAAATTAATTTTTAAGTTAAGGGATAGAATATTCTTAATATCATAATGACTCATAAATAACCTTTTAAAACTATTTTACTTTCTAAAATTTTAAAAAGGTTAGTGATTCTTTAAAAAGGTTAGTGATTCTTTAAAAAATAAGAATAGAGCAATCAAAAACAAAGATTAGTTTACATTACATTTCCAAAACTGCATATAGTTTTTATAAAAACCCTTAATATTTAAAATGATATCTTTACTTTTACTTAGTAAGTATATATTAGAGTATATATTAGAGTATATATTAGAGTATATATTAGAGTATATTTTAAAGTGTATCTCTTAAAGTACTAAAATAAAAGTCTAATATAGATTTTATAACAAATCGAAATGCCTTATTTCCATTTAAAAAACAGAACTATATGCAAAAAATAATTAATATCCTTACAGACTTTTTTAAGAAAGATTCTTCGACCGGAGTTTTATTAATTTTAGCAACAATCGCAGCCTTGTTGGTAGCCAATACATCTTTAGAACATAACTACCATGAATTCATGGAATTAAAGTTTACGATTGGATTTCAAGAGTTAAATATATCAAAGTCAATACATCATTGGGTTAATGATGGATTGATGACATTGTTCTTCTTATTAGTTGGACTTGAAATTAAGGGAGAATTAAAGTTTGGAAGTCTAAACTCTTTTAGCTCGGCTGTTTTTCCCGTTGTTGCAGCTATTTCTGGAGCTATTTTTCCGGCTTTAATATTCTGGGCTTTAAATAAAAATACACAATATCTTGATGGTTGGGCAATTCCTATGGCAACAGATATAGCTTTTGTTATAGGAATAATAGCTATGCTTGGTTCTCAAGTTCCTGCTTGGGTAAAAGTTTTTGTAACTACAATCGCAGTAGTAGATGATTTAATAGCTATACTTATAATAGCTTTTTTTTATACTGAACAAATTAATTGGGCAGCAATTGGTATCGCAACACTTTGTTGTGCCGCACTTTTACTATTAAATTATAAAAATGTAAACCGATTAACTCCGTATCTTTTTATCGGCTTTTTCCTATGGTGGGCAATTTTAGTCTCCGGAATTCATGCTACAATAGCTGGAGTAATAATAGCTTTTACAATTCCGCTTCATCGCGAATGGGAATTAGAAAGAATTCAAGGTTTCGCAAATAAAGGCCTTAATTTGTTTAAAAAAGCAAAAGATAATACTTATTCGTACTCCATTAAAGAAGCACATTTTTACTTAGATAAAACGCTGCGCGAAATGGAATCGCCTTTAAGAAGATTAGAACGAAAGCTACACAACCCGGTTTACTTTTTCATTATGCCGCTTTTTGCCTTTGTTAATGCTGGCATATTCATGAATAAAGAAATGTTGAACCAAGCATTTCAAACCTCTGTTACTTGGGGAGTTATTATAGGATTATTTATAGGAAAACCTCTTGGAATTTTAATTTCAATATACATATTATTGACGTTTTTTTATAAAGAAATGCCGAAATCTAGAAACATTTGGAAGATGTTATTTGGAGTTTCCTTTTTATGTGGTATTGGATTTACAATGTCATTATTTATAGCTAATTTATCTTTTAAAGACGAAATGCTACTTCAAGACGCAAAAATAGGAATATTAATTGCTTCTTTATTGAGTGGTTTTTTAGGATATTTATTGCTTTATCAAAGCATGAAAAAATCAAAAGAACTTGAAACAAGTACTACAGGTTTTGTCAAAAACTCAGATGACAAAAAAAAGATTTAGGGAAAAGTTATAAATATGTTGCTTTAGATAATAATTAAATAGTCATCTAAGCTCCTAATTTAGAGTTTAGAGAATTTCTCGAATTATAATAGCTAACCAAATTAAAAAAGCAATTAAAGAGAAGCTTTTTATGACAAGAATAATAAATATCCAAAATGAAAACAGGCATTAAAATGGAAAACATAATAATTATCGGTGCCGGCTTAAGCGGACTTTCTACTGCCTATAATTTAAAAAAACAAAATATTCAATTCAAAGTTTTTGAAGCACAAAACCGCATGGGTGGTCGTATTGAAACCATTTATGGAAAAAACAACACACCTATGGAAATGGGTGCAACTTGGTTCGGGAAAGATCATAAAAATTTAATATATTTTTTAGCAGAATTAAATGTTGAATATTTTGAACAAAATACAGAAGGAATTGCATTATTTGAAACCATGTCTTTTGAACCACCACAAAAATATTTTGTACCTGCAAACAACCCATCTTCTTATCGCATTCAAGGCGGAACGAGCCAAATAATTAAAACTCTAAAAGAGAAAATTGGTGTAGATAATATAATTTTAAATGCAGAAATTATTCAAATTGAGGAGCAAAAAGATTGCATCAAAATCACAGATAATTTGCAAAATAATTTTTACTGCAAAAAACTTGTTGTTGCAATTCCGCCAAATACTATAAAAAACTCCTTAAAGTTTATCCCCGAAATACCAGAAAATGTAAATGATATAATACAAAAAACGCAAACTTGGATGAGTGGTTCCACCAAGTTTTCTGTAGAATATGAAACTCCGTTTTGGAAAAAAATTGGTTTTTCAGGCAGTGTTTATAGCCAATGTGGTTTTGCTACCGAAATTTACGACCATTCTAATTTTGAAAAAACAAGATTTGCATTAAAAGGATTTCTCAATAGTTCGGCCCAACATTTTACAATAAAAGAAAGAAAAGAAAAAGTTATAAAGCAATTAGAACATTACTTTGGTGACAAATCCATTCAGTTTTTAAGCTACCAAGATAAAATCTGGAACAACAAATACATACAATCTAATACAGATACTTTTTTAGCTCCGCATTATAACAACGGACATTCTGTTTACGAAAATAGTTATATGAATAATAAACTCTTTTTTACAGGCACAGAAACTAGCAGTATTTATGGCGGTTATATGGAAGGCGCTATTTTTGCTGCTAATTCAGTTGTCAAAAAGATTTTAAAAACAATAATAATCAATCACCAAGGATTATCTTTCACTAATAAATAACTCATAATTCGATAATATTTTTTTTAATAAATCTAAAGCAATCGATGAAAATAGAAAAGAAAATAATAACAAAAGGAATTATTATTTCAGGGCTAATGAATGCTTCAGTTTTAATTTTTTCTAGATTTTTTACTAACACAACAATTACTAAAATTGATCCAGAAGTAATGTCAAATTTTGGGTTATTAATGATTTTTATTTGGGGATTAGCTTACATTTCTGTAGCAAAAAGTTATAGCAAAGTAAAATGGCTAATAGCAATTTTTGCGATTGAAAAATTTATTTATGACTTTATATGGACAAATTAGATCATAAATAATGCAGTTTCTAAAGTTTTTGAAAAAGATGTAATGGCCGGTATATTTTATTCTATCTACGGCACAAATGATTGGATATTTGGTGTGTTTTTTACAATAATATTTTTAAATTTAAAGCAAGCAAAAAAACATTAAATTAAACTGCCAATAATATCGTATTTATTACTATTGAAACTTCTTTTTGATTAGATAAAAATAACAAAACATAAAGTTATTTAAAGTTTAAAATGACTTTCCTGGCTAAAAAATTAAGAATTATGAAAACTGAAAAAAAAGATCAAGAAAAATACCAAGAAGATTTAGAAAAAAAATCTGAAAAAATTGAAGGTGTTGCAAAATATAGCGACATCCTAAGCAGAGTTATTCAAGAAGGTGAAGAAGTTTTTAAAATAAAAAGTAGAGCAATGACGCTGAGTGCAGTTATTGCAGGACTTGAAATAGGCTTTAGTTATTTGTTAATTGCAACACTCTATCATTCGCTATCTGGCAAAATTGGAGAAAATACAATTTATAAACTATTTAGCTTAGTGTATCCAATAGGATTTGTTTTAGTAATTTTAGGTAAGTCCGCTTTATTTACAGAACAAACTTCTGTTTTAACTTTACCCGTATTAAATGGACAGCGTACCATTTTTGAATTGCTTCGAATTTGGGGATTAGTGATATTTGGAAATGTAGTGGGCGGAATTTTATTTGTCTTATTTATTGGTACTCTTGCTCCAGCCCTAAATTTATTCACTCACGAAACAATGGCAGAAATTGGTGAACATGTAATTCATCACGATGGATGGATTCTTTTCTTAAGCGCAATAGTTGCTGGTTGGCTAATGGGATTATTGAATTGGTTATTAAACAGCACTTTAAATTCAATAACCCGAATTTTTTTAATTTTTATGATTACTGGTGTAATTGGTTTCGGAGGCTTCCATCACAGTATTATTGGAAATGTTGAAGTATTTGGAGGGTTAATATATTCTAATTCTATTACGGTTTTAGATTATTTATGGTTTCTATTTCTTGCCTTATTAGGAAATGGAATTGGTGGAGCAATAGTCGTTGGTCTTTTTAAATATCGAATTTTTGAATCTAATTATAAAAAATAAGATTTCCCTTTTAACTTAAATAATAAGTAATTCCATAATCCTATAATTAAAAGGATAGAACCAAATATTTTAATTATTTAAAATCCGCGGAATAGAAACGAACCCAACCATTATTAAAAATAAACTTAGGAAATATCAAATTAAACATTCTTTAATTAATTTAAAAATATATTTTTTGTTAGAATAATATTAATGTAATTTAAATAAAATGTAATTTGTCAATTTTATTTGTACTTTATTGATAAAATATTTTTTGAGCATTATAATTTCATTTAGTTTTGAAGCATAAAAAAAATATTGTGGAAAAAATTACTCATCTCCTACTTTTATTTTCTTCATCATTAGTATTTTCGTAACAGTATTCTAAACGCAAGCATACTGAAAGTAATTCAAATTGGAATGATAAAACAAATTTGGTACGCATATCAAAAACCAACACCAATTTAATTTCAAGGTTACAAGAAGCTAGTGCCACTTTTGGTAGCGGAATTTGGCCAACTCCAACGGCAATTATAAATATTTGTAAACGAGCTGTGAGAATGAATTTTGTGGCTATTAACACGGCAGGAAAATATGCTAAATTTCATGATTTAACCCAAAGTAACATAACAGAATTAACATCAAATCTGCAATTTGGAATTGAAAGACTTGGCCAAACTGATGGTACATCTACCCTTACTGTAACTCCAGTTTCGAATAATATTAGATCGGTAAGTTCGCCAGCATCCCAAACTGATATGACCAAGTTAGAACAAAGAACAGTTACTAGTTCTTTAATTCTTAGAAGCGGAATTCTACCTAATGAAAAAATCGAATATAAAATCTCTTTAAGCAATGGAGACTATGTTTTATATGAAACAACGATTTTAAAATACTATAATCCAACTGTTTTATTTTCTGATAATCCAGAAACAGATGCCTTAACAAGATGGGGTTTATCTCCAAATAATGCATGAGTAAATGATAATACAAGTTCATTTTCTGGCGCTAAGTCAATTAGAGAAATGGGAGTTTACTATGCAGATAATTTAGATGTTTGTATAGCAACAAAAATAGGACAAATATCCAGTTTTGCAAGAGCTTCTAAGGTTTTGATCCAATATTATACAAAATGGGATTTAGAACGCAATTTTGATTTTGTTCAAATTCAAGGATCAGTAAACGGAACAACTTGGGTTAACTTATGTGGTTCTTACACAAAATCTTTCGCACCTACAGAAACAACTGGACACGCATCTAAAACTACTGATAATTTTCAACAGACCAATGCTTTAGGTAGTGCGCTGTATGATGGTGATCAAATGAGTAAATGGGTGATGGAGGAAATTGTAATAGATGCAACAAACAATAATTTTTTAGTCGGAGCAACCGCTCCTAAGTTTAGATTTGTACTAAGAACAGATAGCTCTAATCGAGCAGATAGTTATACTACAAGTTTTGATGGATTTTATTTTGATGATTTTAAAGTAATTAAAGTTACTGACTTTACACCAGCAGAATGCGCTATTACAACAACTTGGAACGGAACAATTTGGGATAATGGCGAACCAACAAAAGATATCGCTGTAGACATTACTGGTAACCTTACTGTAACTAATGATTTAGAATTTTGTACAATGAATGTTTTAAATACGGCAGTTGTTACTGTAAATGCAGATAAATATTTATTAGTTAAAAAAGGGATAACCGTTGCATCAACTGCAAATGTAATTGTAAATAATAACGGAAATATTATACAAATTGAAGACGTTGCAAACAGCGGGAATATTAATGTAAAAAGAAATAGTGCAAACATGGTGCGCTTAGATTATACTTTCTGGAGTAGTCCAGTAATTGGTCAAAATATTTTAAACTTTTCACCTCAAACACTTACAAGTCGATTCTATGAATATTCAGAAGGAACAAATGCCTATACTGCTTTAACCGCTACAAATTTTCAAGCTGCTAAGGATATGCTATTCGTGCACCAAATAATTTTACAACAACACCACAAGCATTTTTAGGTTCGTTTACTGGAGTTCCAAATAATGGTACTATCACTATCCCAATTACAAAGACTAGCGTTGGGAATAATTTAATAGGTAATCCTTATCCATCGAAAATTAGTGCCACAAGCTTTTTGGCTACAAATCCAGGAATATTATATTTCTGGACACACCAAAGCCAAGCAGCAGCATCTGGTGCTAACTATGCAACCTTCTCAAATTTAGGCGGAACAGCATCTGTTTCTGGAAGTGCGCAACCAAATGGTTTTATTCAACCAGATCAAGGTTTCTTTGTAAAAACTAATATTGCCGGAAATGCTATTTTTACAAATACCATGCGTGTAAAAGATGCGTCCAACCAATTTTTTAAAACGGCTAATGAGAAGAATGAAAAATCAGTACAAACAACAAATACAAATACAACATCTAGATTTTGGTTAGATTTAAATAGTACAAATGCCAACTATAATCAAATTCTGATTGGTTACATGGATGGAGCAACTTTAGGTGTAGATGAATCTATTGATGGTGAAATTTTTGATATAACACAAAACAATCTTTCTAGTATGATTGGAGAAGGAAGATATGCAATTCAAGGACGTCCAATCTCTAGCTTGAAGGTTTCAGATGTTATTCCATTAGGATTAAATACAACAGAAGCTGGTAATTATTCTATAACTCTTTCTCAATTTGATGGATTATTTACAGATGTTAATTCAATAATTTATTTGAAAGACAATCTACTAACTATAGCTCATAATTTGAAAGAAAGCGCCTATAATTTCGTTGCCGAAGCAGGAACTTTTAACTCTAGATTTGAAATAGTATATGAAAACTCAGCTTTGTCTACCGATAATATTACAAGTACAAATCCAAATAGCATCTTGGTTTACAAACAGAATAATACTATTGCAATTACAAGTCAAAATAGTTTATTAAAGGAAATAAAGGTTTTTGACCTAAGAGGCAGAAAGTTGTATGAAAATGCAAAAGTAGATGCTATGAATGCATCAATAGCAGATATATCAAATTCTAATCAAGTATTAATAATTCAAATAAAAACTGAGAATAACGAAATAATTACAAAGAAAATAGTTTTTTAAATAGTACAGCCTCAAATCAAAAAAGCCTTTTCTGAATTAGAAAAGGCTTTTTTTATGTATTGGATAAAAGTAAATAAGAAAGGAAATAAAGCCCTAAATTAACAAAAGGAAGAATCATACAAAAATCAATTGTCAGTCCTCAGAAAAGAATTGCAATCTTTAAAATACCTAGCGAATTTAAAACGGACAAAAAAATCCATTTCGATACTGAAATGGTTTTTTTATTTAAACTATAAATTAGTGTGCTTTTGCATTTAAATCAGCAATTATATTATGTGTTTCATAACCTCCAAAATCTCTTAAATAAGATTTAATTGAAGTTCCATACTTGTCTTTAACCTTTCTTTTTCCGTTAGATTGTAAAAAAACTTTAACAGAACCAGCTCCGCCTAAATGCGCTGCGGCCAAAATTCCAGACTCTGTTATTTTAACTCCATCAATTACTTTACCCCGATATTTCTTGATTATATTTCTAAGAATATATTTATTTTTCTTTAAAAGAGCAACAAAAGCTTTTTCTTGTAATTTGGGATTTTTTAGAAAACGCATGCTATCTGAAATTCCAACGCTTCTTAAAGTAGAAGTTCCAAACTGATATTTACCTAAATACCCCAATGAATTTACCTTGTTGTACTTTCCTTGAGATTCTTTAAAAGCCAATGCTTCTTTGAAACCCACAAAACGTTTACCGATAAAAGGAAGAAATTGTGCCACATAATCAGAAGGCTGTTCTGATGGATATTGGTATAAATTTTCGGTTTCATAATCATCTGCCAACCAAGTTATTTTTTCAGAATGAAGTGGTTTAAACGCACTACTTATAAAAAATACAACTAATGCTATTGCGATGTAAAATGAGACTCGTTTTATCATAAAATTTTCTTTCTCAAGAGCTGTCACCTACTTGAATATTTGCGATGCAAAGATAGATCTTTTATTGAATAAAATTGAAAATCAGATAGTTAATGTTTTCTAAAAGTACAAATATTTGAATTTAACTCCTTGCGAACCACTGACTTCAAACGTTGGCGCAGGGATTTTTATCGTGTTAAAAATAGAAAAAACTGTCTTTAAAATGGGTGATTTTGTAGGAATTTTCGTTAAATCTACATCCAAACTGAGATAAAATTGACGTATTCTTTCTTGTTGCGGGAAGAAAATAGTGTTCACTAATTCGTCTTTTCCAGTAACCAATCCTTCTGCTCCATATCCAATTGCAACGTTAGCCCATTTTGGTATTTTTGATCCTTTAAAAAAGCTATGTAAGTTAAAAGATAACCAATAAGTTTGTCCGTTATAATCTTTCAAGATTTGTTCAGGTAAATTAGAACCTAAAACGTTTGGACGTGCCGAAGCGTATGGTGTAGTATGAAAACTAAACTTTGGAATAATTCGTTGCTCGTTCCATAACAATTCTTGCGAAACAAATAAAACAGTTCCGCCCGCATTTGCAGCAACATCGCCAAGAGAAAATCCCCATTCCGAGGAATAACCATCAAAAACCTCAACTGCAGTTAAAAAGGCAAAACCCAAAGTCGCTCCGTAAAGTAGTTTGTCTTTTTTGCGAACGCCAGCCCAATTTAAAGCGTCGTAACCAAATCTTCCTAATTGATAGGAACTGTAAACATGACCAACTTTGTCCATTTGCAACCATTGGTCGTTATCGTTACAAAGTCTAAAATTGGTTTTAGAATAATCCGAATACCAAATCGAACTTAATCCAACTAAGGTTGTAGCCGCAATTGCAGATTCAGAAATTACAACTGTTTTTAAACGTTTTTTATTTAAACTATCCGATGGTTTTAAGAATGATTCTAAACCAGATTGCGAAAAGCCATGGAAGAAAAACAACAAAAATAATATGGATAATAACTTTTTCAATTAGCGCAATGTTCCTTGATTATTTAACCATTCAGAATATTTTCTGGCATTTACTTGGTGCTGAGAATAGGTTGATGCAAATTTATGGTAACCAAAACGTTCTACGCTTGCACAAAAATAAATATAATCGTTATTGTCTGGATTTAAAACAGCATCAATAGCAGAAACATCAGGCATTGCAATTGGTCCTGGCGGTAAACCGATATTTCTATAGGTATTGTAAGGAGAAATTAATAACAAATCGTCATACAAAACACGTTTAATGATTTGTGTAAAATCATTATCTCGTAATTTTTTAGAATAAATAACCGTCGGATCGGCTTGCAAAGGCATTCCAACTTCTAATCGGTTCAAATAGGTTTTTGCAACAATTGGTCGTTCGTCTGCTTTTACAGTCTCTTTTTGAACAATGCTCGCCAATGTAATAACCTCAACTGGAGATAATCCTAACTTTTTGGCTTTGTTAAGTCGCTCTTCATTCCAGAATTTTCGATATTCCGCAATCATTTTATCGCGGAATTTTTCTGCGGAAACATTCCAATAAAATTCATACGAATTAGGAATAAACATGGCCAAAACAGTTTCTTTATTAAAATTATTTTCTCTTAAAAAAATACTATCCCGAAAGGTGTTTAGGAATTTCGTAGTATCTGGTTCTAGCTGCGAACTCAAACGAAAACACAAATCTTCTAATCGTTCTTGGTTATTAAATGCAATTTTAACTGGTACATTTTTGCGCAAGGATTGCACTAGAGCAAATGAACCCATTCCGTTTTGTAGCAAGAATCTTCCTGGTTTTACATTTTGGTCGAATTTGCGCAGTTTTGCCATTTGGGTTAAACCGCTTTCGCTTTTTAAATAAGGTTTTAAAATTTGTTTTACGTCTTCAAAATTAGAACCTGTTGGAATAGTTATATAGGTTTCTTTAGCTGCCATTTGCACTACACCAGTAAAAAATTGTGCATAAACAAATACAGCTGCAATGGCAAAAAATACCACTCCGCCAATCAAAAAAGTTTTTATTTTATTTTTCAAAATGGTTATTATTTGATTTGATTTGGATTGATTAATTGAAAAATAGCTTCGTCTTGGTATTGATTGCCAATGTAATTCCAATCTTTTCGGATGCCAACTTTTTCGAAACCAAATGTAGTAAAAAGGTGTAAACTGTTTTCGTTTTGAGTACCAATATTTGCATACAAAACATGAATTTGTAATTGTACGAAACTATAATTAAGTAATAAATCTAAAGCTTGTTGGCCAAAACCTTTGCCGCGATGGTTGGTATCGTGAATTAAAATACCAATTCCGGCACGATGGTTCTTAGGATCAAAGTCAAACAAATCAATCAATCCAATGGTTTCGTCGGTTTCGTTTTCGCAAATTGCCAATCGCAATTGTTTGGCTTCATAAATATCTTGGTGTGCATTTTGTAAATACTGCCGAATTAAAAATTTACTGTAAGGAGTTTGGGTATTACTTACATGCCAAATATTTTCGTCGTTTTCTACAACATATAAAAACTCCAAATCTTCAACTTCTAAAGCGCGTAAATAAATAGTATCTCCTTTGAGTGTTTGCATTATATTCGAATTTTAAAACTTTTTTATATCAATTTCTCCTTCAAAAACAAAAGTTGCTGCACCGATTAAAAATAGATCTTCATAGCGATTTTCGCTTTTGGTAAACGTTACTTTTAAATTTCCGCCTTGCACTTGCAAATCTATATTATTGCTTCTGGTTTTGTTGGTTTCATACATCGCAATGGCAACTGCTGTTGCTCCAGTTCCGCAAGATAAAGTTTCATCTTCTACGCCGCGTTCGTAGGTTCGAAGTCGAAATTTATTTTCGGATAATTGGTTTACAAAATTGATGTTACTTCCTTCTTTTCCGTATAAATCGGAGTTTCTTATTTTTTTGCCTTGATTAAAAACGTCGAATTCTTCTAAATTTTGTACTTCTTGCACATGGTGCGGCGAACCTGTATTTAAAAAAGCATAATCCGATTGTAGATTTATTTGAGATACGTTTTGCATTTGTAGTGAAACTATATTTTGACTATCAATTGTTGCAAAATGTAAGCCGTCAATTGCAGTAAAGGTAGTTTCAGAATCTATAATTTGTAATTGCTTTGCAAAGGCAACCAAACATCTTCCGCCGTTTCCGCACATGGTACTTTGGTTTCCATCGGAATTGTAATACACCATTTTAAAATCGGTTTGAGAATCGTTTTCTAACAATATTAATCCATCGCCACCAATCCCAAATCGGCGATCGCAAAGTTGGTTTATTAATTGAATTTTTTGTTTCGGGAAAAATTCTGTACGATTGTCAATCATAATAAAATCGTTTCCTGTTCCTTGGTATTTGTAAAATTTCATTTTTTTTGAAAAATTAATTCGATGACTTTGATTGCTTTTTAGCCCTGATTGCAGCGGTATCTTTTAAAAATTTGCGGTTTACAAAACCGAATGATTTTAAAAATTTAGCGAAAAGCAGGAATTACACTAATAAAATGCCCAAGTTTTGAGCTGCTAAAAAAAACAAAGTTACGTATATTAATGAAAAGTTAAAGCATGTTAAACGAGCGTTAAACGATTTTTTTGGTTTGGTATTTGTTATAAATTTACGAGAGAAATTAAACTTAATTAAACTTATATATTATGAAACGATTTTCAGGTTTATTGTTTGTATCTCTGTTAAGCGGTGCTTTAACCCTTGGCGGATACAAATTGTTTGTAGAAAAAGACGCATTTACAAGATCGTCTTTCGTAACGTCAGCAAACGTTGGCTTTGCTAAAAATGTTGGGTTAAATGGTGAAGCGGTTGATTTTACCGATGCTGCCGATAAAGCAGTTCACAATGTAGTTCACGTCAAGAATGTTTCCATTAAAACAGTTTATAATCCAATTATGGAATATTTTTATGGAAGTCGCGGCGGACAACAGCAAGAACAAATTGGTACTGGTTCTGGGGTGATTATTTCGGAAGATGGATATATTGTAACTAATAATCACGTGATTAAAGATGCAACCGATTTAGAAGTTACGCTAAATAATAAAAAAGTATACAAAGCAAAATTGATTGGAACAGATTCTAAAATGGATATTGCCCTTTTAAAAATTGACGCCGATGAAAAATTACCGTTTTCGACTTTTGCAGATTCTGATCAGGTAAAAGTTGGCGAATGGGTTTTGGCAGTGGGAAACCCCTATAATTTAACCTCAACCGTTACAGCAGGAATTGTTTCTGCGAAAGCAAGAGATTTAGGAACAAATGGTATTCAGTCTTTTATTCAAACGGATGCAGCGGTAAATCCAGGAAATTCTGGCGGTGCTTTGGTAAACACACAAGGTCAATTAATCGGAATTAATACTATGATATCTTCACCAACAGGAAGTTACGCCGGATATTCTTTTGCAATTCCTAGTAATGTTACCAGAAAAATTATTGAAGATTTAATGGAGTTTGGGAATGTAAAACGTGGAATGTTGGGTGTTGAAGTTCGTGAATTAAATGGCCCAGTTAGTAAAGATTTAGGTTTAAAAGAAACCCAAGGTGTATATATCACTAAAGTGGAAAGTAATTCTGGCGCAAGTAAAGCCGGACTTTCTAAAGGGGATGTTATTGTAAAATTGGATGGTAGAAATGTTGGTTCGTTTTCTGAATTTAGCGGATATATTAGCACCAAACGACCAAACGATAAAATTGCAGTTACTGTTTTAAGAAATGGAACTACTAAAGTTTTACCAGTTACTTTGGCTAATAGCGATTTGTATACTGCTGAATTAAACGGAATTGAAATCGAAAATATAGAAGACAAAGATAAAAAACGTTTTAATATAAATTATGGCGTTAAAATTAGCGGCGTGAATAATGCTAAATACAAATCTTACGAAGCAGAATTGGTAGGAAGCATAATTTTAAAAGTAAATAATACCCAAGCAACAGATGTTGAAACCGTAACCAGAATTATAGGATCTTCTGAAGGAGATAAAGGCGTGAATTTAGAATTAATAACTAAATCTGGTCAAATAGTTAGGATAATAATCTAACACATTTAAAAGTTATATTTAAGGTTAATAAAGCCGTTTGTGATTTTTTGCAGACGGTTTTCTTTTTGTTTTAACTAGGATATTTCAAGTTTAATTAAATGTTAATGTAGTTTAAATTAGAATCTATTTTTTGTAATTTTGTATTAATAAATGAAAAAACAAGTAATTACATATTTCTTTATTGCAATTTTTGGGCTTTTTCTTATGCCTGAGAATTCTTTTGCTTATGCGAAAAAAGAAATCATGTCGTGCTGCAAATCCAAACCAACATCAGAAAAGTCGTGTTGTTCTAAATCTAAATCTTCAGATAAGGAAAGTGGTTGTAACGGCAAATGCAACAAAAATGCATGTACAGTAAATACTAGTTTTGCTTTTGCATTTATTTCTAATTTTGTTTCTACCGAATCACCAGTTGTTTGGAATACAATTTCAGAACGCACTACTTTTAGTTATCCAGAAACTTCTGTTTCGTCTGGTTTTTATTTTATTTGGTCACCACCAAATATAGGTTAAACAACTTATTATAGCCTAAGGTTCGCCTTTTAATCTCGCATTTTCTTTGTGAGAAAACATCAATATTTACCTATTTTTTTACATCAGATGTCGGACTTATGTTCGCATCAAAACAATTATTATTATGAAAACACTATATATGTTTATGATAGCAACATTTATGTTTGCTACAACTTCAAGTACTGCGCAAATTAAAAATTCTAAGAAAGAAACCGTTGCTATAAACGGAAATTGCGGCATGTGCAAAAAAACGATCGAAAAAGCCGGAAGCGAAAAAGGTGTTTCTGCATTAGTTTGGAACGAAGAAACTAGAGAAGCTTCTTTAGAATTCGACTCTAAAAAAACTAGTAAAGAAGCTATTCTTAAAAAAGTAGCCGATGCTGGTTATGAAAATGAAGGTTTTGCAGCAAATGAAAAAGCGTACGACAACTTACACGGATGTTGCCAATACGACCGCAAAAAATAAATAATTCTAATAAGTTGTATTCTTTGAAAACTCTTTAAAGAATACAACTTTCAAAAAATAACATATCATGAAAATAGTAAATAAATTTTCCATAATTACATTGCTTGTATTATTACCAATGATTTCTTTTTCTCAAATTTCTAAAGCAGAAATTAGAGCAATGGGTTTAACTTGTTCTATGTGTTCTAACGCTATTAATAAAAGTTTGCAAGCGTTACCAAATGTCACCAAAGTAACCACAGATTTAAACACCAATACCTTTACTGTATTTTTAGACAAACAAAATACTGTAACGCCTCAAATATTGAAAAATAGCGTTGAAAATGCTGGATTTTCTGTAGGAGTTATGACATTAGATGTTTCTAAAAATGAGTTGCAATCTTCTAGTTATATTGTTTTAGATAAAAATAAAATACAAACAAAAGAAAGCAACAAAATTCAAATTCTAAACAAAGGTTATATAACTAGTA
>JBLIJW010000054.1:0-16802 GCA_047636155.1 Flavobacterium sp.
AATAGCAGTCGCGGCAGAAGTTTTTTGTATAAATTCTCTTCTTTTCATCGTAATTTAGTTTAAATCGATTATGCGTTGTTTTGTGCTAATTTTTAAAGTATCCGATTTTTTAAAATCATCAATTAAAATATTACGTAATTTATAATCTAAATCGAATATTGCTAATTTTTCTTTAAAAAAATTCATATTATCGCCACCGTTAGAAAGATAATCCGAAGTCACAACATAATAAGTAGCTTCTGGTTGCAATGGTTTATCTTGAACCATTATCATTACAGGGTTATTGTTTTTATCAATTGTAAAAGACATTCCAGACAAAGGTTGTGGCTTTTTCTCGTCAATAATATATTGCGCTAATGTTACTATCGTAGTTCCTTTCAAAGCTATAACAAAAGCACTATTTTCAAATGGCATCACTTCAAAGGCATTTCTTGCAGTAATTGGGCCTTTAGGAATAATACTTCGTATTCCACCATGGTTTAAAAGACAAATATCTACTTTTTTACCTTCTCTTTTTTCAAATATTTTAGAACTTGCGGCAAGAGTAACATCTGCTAAATAACTTCCAATATTAGTTTGCCATTTTCCTTTATTCTTTTCTAGATTCTCAGGACAATAAGCGAGAACAGCGCTTAAGTCACTATCAACGTGTTCTTTATACGGCTGAATGTATTTTAAAATTTTTTCATCCTGATTTAGACTAGAGGTTATTTCTGTTTTAGAAGTTTCAATTTTATACACTTGATACGGGGTGCTTTTGCATCCGATAAGGGTAATGTATGTTAATAATAAAACAAATAATTTTATTTGTACCGGATACTTTTTTAGCTTTACCATCTTATAATTTACCGCGATTTAGTTAAATTTGCGAACAGTGTAAAATTACTATGAATTTAAATATAATAAAGGATTTTTTTATAAAATATAACATTAAGAAATCGTTATCTGAGTCGGATTTAAAAGAAAGTAATACAACTGTTAAAACTGTAGGATTACTTATAGATGAAACCTATTTTTTTGAAAAAGAAGACTTACTGGCTGATCTAGTTGCAATTGGAATTAAAAAAGAACAGATTACATTATTAATTTTTCGGAATAAACTAAAAAAAAGTAAGCCAATATTAGTAGACTCTTTTCAATATTCGGATATCAATTGGATAGGAAATTTTGATAATCCAAAAGTGGAGACATTCATACAAATGCAGTTCGACATGCTTATAAGCTTTTATGATACCGAAAAAATGCCACTTTTGCAGGTTACAAGTTTAAGTAAAGCCCAATTTAAAGTTGGATTTGCTACTATTGATCAAAGACTAAACCATTTTATGATAAATACAAATGCAGAAAATCATAAAGTTTTTGTTTCAGAATTGTTTAAATATCTAAAAATACTTAATAAAATATAAATTATGCAAAGCCTAATAGGAACTGGTGTTGCCCTTGTAACTCCATTTAAAAGTGATTTTACCGTTGACTTAGATGCTTTAAAAAAAGTAGTTAATTACCAAATAGCTAATGGTATAGATTATCTTGTAGTATTAGGAACTACAGCAGAAAATGCTACTTTATCTAGGGAAGAAAAAGAATTAATCATTGAAACCGTAGTAAAAACTACTGACGGAAGATTACCATTAGTTCTTGGAGTTGGTGGTAACAATACTGCTAAATTGGTAGAAGAATTAAAAACTCGAGATTTCTCAGCTTTTACAGCAATATTATCGGTTTCACCTTATTATAATAAACCAACGCAAAACGGAATTTACGCCCACTTTAAAGAAATTGCTTTAGCATCACCAATTCCTGTTTTATTATATAACGTACCAGGAAGAACAGCCAGTAACATGTTGCCTGAAACGGTATTAAAATTAGCCAAAGATTTTAAAAACATCATTGGAATTAAGGAAGCTGCTGGCGATATAGTACAAGCAATGAATTTATTACAACATCTTCCTAAAGAATTTTTAGTAATTTCTGGAGATGATATGATAACTTTACCAATGGTTTTAGCTGGTGGAAGCGGTGTTATTTCTGTAATTGGTCAAGGTTTTCCTGAGTTGTTTTCAAAAATGGTTCGATTAGGATTACAGCATAAAGTAAAAGAAGCTTATGATATTCATTATTCCTTATCGGATTCTATTAATATGATTTTCGAAGAAGGAAATCCTGCAGGAATAAAAGAAATTTTTAAAACATTTGGTTTGTGTGATAATTATGTACGATTACCGTTAGTAAATGTTAGTGACGATTTGGCAAAAAGATTAGCTGATTTCACCAATAAAATGCAATAAATAGTATCTAAAATAAAACCGTAAAAAAATGTTTTATAGTAAGCAAATATTGACTAATTTTGCAGTTCCTTTAAACAAACCTTAAATTGGTTGTAAAAAGACTTATAAAAAGAATGAAAAAAATACTTACGTTGTTGGTTGCACTATTTTTAATTAGTTGTAGTGACTATCAAAAAGCTTTAAAGTCAGAAGATGTAGCCACTAAATTTAGTACGGCTGAAAAAATGTATAACGATAAGAAGTATACCAAAGCAATCGCTTTGTTTGAACAAATTGCGCCAGCTTACAGAGGAAAACCGACAGCCGAAAACTTGTTTTTTATGTATTCTCAGTCGTTATACAAAACTAAACAGTTTTATTCTGCTGGTTATCAATTTGAAAGCTTTTCTTCTAGTTATCCTAAAAGTGAAAGAGCAGAAGAAGCTGCTTTTTTAGGATCAAAAAGTTTTTCGAAATTATCCCCAACATATAGCTTAGATCAAGGTGATACTGCAAAAGCAATTGACAAAGTGCAAAATTTTATTGATCGTTATCCAAATTCAACCTTTTTGCCAGAAGCAAATGAGATAGTAAAAATGTTGCGAAATAAAATAGAAAAAAAAGAATATGAAATTGCTAAACAATTGCATACCATTAGCAATTATAAAGCTGCAATGATATCTTTTGATAATTTTATTTCTGATTTTCCAGGAACACCATATAAAGAAGATGCTTTATTCTATAAATACGATTCGGCCTACCTTTTAGCAGTTAATAGTATTCCAGCAAAGCTAGAAGAACGATTGTTAAATGCCAAAGTCGCTTATTCTAATTTAATAAAATTTAAAGAAGACACAAAATATCTAAAAGAAGCAGATAGTAATTTAAAAACTATCGAAAGCGAATTACAAAGAATTTCAAATAAATAATTATCATGGATTTAAAGAAAACAAATGCTCCGGTTAACACAATTACTTATAACAAAACAGTAATTGAAGAACCAACAGGAAATGTGTATGAGGCGATAACTATTATGGCAAAAAGAGCAAACCAAATCAATACAGAAATTAAAAAAGAACTTATTGATAAGCTAGAAGAATTCGCTACTTATAATGACAGTTTAGAAGAAGTTTTTGAAAATAAAGAACAAATTGAAGTTTCTAAGTTTTACGAAAAATTACCTAAACCACACGCTTTGGCAGTTCAAGAATGGTTAGATGGTAAAATTTATCATAGAGATACAAACCAACAATAAAAGTACATGTCGGTTTTAAGCGGTAAAAAAATAGTACTAGGAATTTCAGGTGGAATTGCCGCCTATAAAACTGCTAATTTAGTACGATTGTTTATAAAAGCTGGAGCAGAAGTTCAGGTCATTATGACGCCTTCTGCTAAAGATTTTATTACTCCTTTAACACTTTCTACGCTTTCCAAGAATCCTGTTTTTTCTGAATTTTATGACAAAGAAAACGGCAACGAGCAATGGAATAATCATGTAGAATTTGGCTTATGGGCAGATTTAATGATTATTGCACCAGCAACTGCCAACACTATGGCGAAAATGGTTTCTGGTACCTGTGATAATTTATTGCTTGCGACTTATTTGTCAGCTAAATGTCTGGTTTATATTGCTCCTGCGATGGATTTGGATATGTATAAACATCCATCAACAGTTGCTTCTTTACAATCCTTACAATCTTATGGAAACCAAATTATTCCAGCAGAATCTGGCGAACTAGCTAGCGGACTTTCTGGCGAAGGTAGAATGGCAGAACCAGAAAATATCTTTACTTTTATTGAAGCCGATTTAGAAGGAAAATTACCATTAAAAGGAAAGAAAATTTTAATTACTGCAGGTCCAACATACGAATCTATAGATCCAGTGCGTTTTATAGGAAACCATTCCACAGGAAAAATGGGATTTGATATAGCCAATGCTGCTGCTAAATTAGGAGCGAGTGTTATTTTAATTTCTGGTCCTACAAATTGTAAAGTCTTAGAAAATTCTATTAAAGTAGTTCCTGTTGTTTCGGCTCAAGATATGTATGATGCATGTCATGTTTATTTTGATTCTGTAAATATTGCAATTGCCGCAGCAGCCGTTGCAGATTATAGACCAAAACATGTTGCAGAACAAAAAATTAAAAAATCGGATAGTAACTTTTTTATTGAATTAGAGAAAACAAAGGATATTTTACTATCTTTAGGTGAATCCAAAAAAAAACAATTTTTAGTTGGTTTTGCTTTAGAAACAGAAAATGAAATTGAAAATGCTAAATTAAAACTTTTGAAAAAAAATCTAAATTTGATTGTTTTAAATTCTTTGCAAGATAAAGGTGCAGGTTTTGGTAAACCAACCAATAAAATAACCTTTATTGATAAAGATTTTAATATTGAACCTATGGACTTGAAACCTAAAGAAGAAGTTGCTTTAGATATTTTAAATAAAATAATACAACAATACAATGCGTAAATTATTTTTTACCTTTTTATTTATTAGTACCATTGCAATCCAAGCTCAAGAATTAGATTGTAAAGTAGACGTTAATTTTGCAAAAATAACCAATGCCAACGTTCAAATTTTTAAAAATCTAGAAAAGTCACTAACAGAGTTTGTGAGTAAAACACAATGGACATCTAAAAAAGTTGCTCCAACAGAAAAGATTAGTTGCACAATGTTTATAACAATAGAAGAATACGAATCTAATACTTTTAAGGCAAGTCTTCAAGTGCAAGCGTCACGCCCAGTATTTAATTCAACTTACACTTCTTCGTTTTTAAGTATAAACGATAAAGATTTTAGCTTTAGATTTGTAGAATTTGAAAATTTAATATTCAATCCAAACAGTTTCGATTCTAATCTAATTTCTGTAATAGCATTTTATAGCACTATGATTGTAGCCCTTGATTCTGAAACTTATGCATACAATGGTGGTGACGAATATTTTAAAAATGCACAAGACATTGTAAATGTTGCTGCACAAGGCGGATTTAAAGGTTGGAGCCAACAAGACGGAAATCAAAATCGTTTTTTCTTAATTAATGATATGCTTTCTCCAACGTTCGTTCCGTTTAGACAAGCAATTACAGAATACTATTTAGATGGTTTAGATAAAATGGCAGACGATTTAAAAGCCGGAAAAGTAGGAGTTGCGCAAGCAATAGAAACTATTTCTAAATTAAATTCAGTTCGTCCAAATTCCTATTTGTCTCGAGTTTTCTTTGACTCCAAAGCAGACGAAATTGTTTCTATATTTTCTGGTGGACCAACTGTTCCAATTGCAAATTTAACAGATAATCTTACAAAAGTTTCGCCATTGAATACCTACAAATGGTTAAAAATTAAAATCTAGAAATTTTATATAAAAAACAGCAAGTATGATTGTTTCTATTTCTATAGAAAACTTTGCCTTAATAGAAAAATTGCAACTTCAACTTAGCGGTGGTTTTACTGTAATTACAGGAGAAACTGGTGCAGGAAAGTCTATACTTCTTGGTGCGTTAGGTTTGGTTTTAGGTAAACGTGCCGATTTATCGCAATTACAAAATTCAGATAAAAAATGCGTTATTGAAGCAACCTTTGATATAAAAGAATATAATTTAAATTCTTTTTTTATCGATAATGATTTAGATTACGAACAACAAACTATTATAAGACGTGAAATTTTGCCATCCGGTAAATCTAGAGCATTTGTAAACGATACACCAATAAATCTTATTGAATTACAAGTTTTAAGCGATTCGTTATTGGATATTCATTCCCAGCATCAAACCAGTGAATTGCTAGAAGACCAAATTCAGATGCAAATTATAGATGCAGTGGCCAGCAATAAAGAGTTGCTTTCTTTATACCGAACTGAACTTCAAATTTGGAAAAAAAGCACTATTGAATTAAAAGTTATAACTCAAGAATTGATTGAATCCGAAAAGGAAAAAGATTACAATCAATTTCTATTAGAAGAACTTTTTGTATCTAATCTTAAAAATACTAACCAATCAGAATTAGAAGAGGATTTAGAGAAAAATAATAATATAGATTCCATAAAAGAAAATCTTGCTTTTATTGCTGCAATAGCTTCAGATGAAAATGTTGGTATTTTAAATTCAGTTAAACAAGCAAAATCCTATCTACAAAAAATTGCCCCTTACAGCGGCGATTTTCAATCTTTATTGGAAAGGTGGAATAGTTTACAAATTGAGGCAGAAGATATTCTGCAAGAAGTTTCTAGATTAGAGGATGGAATTATAGTACAACCAGAAATTTTAGCTTCTTTAAATGAAAAGTTGCAACAATTGTATTCTTTACAAAAAAAGCACAATGTAAATTCGGTTGAAGAATTGTTAGAAATTCAAGAAAGTCTAGATTCAAAGGCACTTTCTGGAGAAGAATTGACAGATAAAAAAGCAGTTTTAGAATCAAAAATACTAGCATCTGTACAAAAATTAGAGTCTTTTGCAAAAGATATTCGAGCAAATAGAGTAGTGGCAATTCCTATTTTAAGCGAGCAATTAGAAGCAAATCTTAAAAAATTAGGAATGGAAAATGCAAAATTTCAAATTGAATTGCAAAATAGTTCCAACTTTTTAGAGAACGGAATGGATGCATTGACCTTTTTGTTTTCTGCTAATAAAGGAGGTAACTTTGGTTTGTTAAAAAAGACTGCATCGGGTGGAGAAATTTCTAGAATAATGCTAACTATAAAATATATTTTAGCGCAATATTCAAAATTACCGACAATTCTATTTGATGAAATTGACACTGGTGTTTCTGGAGATATTGCCAGTAAAATGGGAGAAATGATGAAACAAATGAGCAAAAGTATGCAAGTAATTTCAATAACTCATTTGCCTCAAATTGCAAGTCAGGGAGTTTCTCATTTTAAAGTTTTTAAATCAGAAAACGAGAAACAAACTACTACAAAAGTGGAAATGTTAAACAAAGAAACCAGAATTACAGAAATTGCCCAAATGCTATCTGGATCAAAAATAACGGATGCCGCATTAAATAATGCGAAAGAATTATTACAATAATAAAAAGTACCTTATAAATTTAAACAATAAAATTACGATAAGATGATTATAGAACCAAGAATGCGCGGATTTATTTGTTTGACTTCCCATCCAGAAGGTTGTCTTAAAAATGTTCAGAATCAAATCAACTATGTAAAATCGAACGGAAAAACAGAAAACGGACCAAAAAAAGTACTCGTTATTGGTGCTTCTACAGGTTTTGGTTTGGCCTCAAGAATTGTAAGTGCGTTTGGAAGTGATGCTGCTACTATTGGAGTATTTTTTGAAAAAGCACCAACTGAAGGTAGAACAGCTTCCCCTGGTTGGTATAATTCTGCAGCATTTGAACAAGAAGCTAAAAAAGCCGGAATTTATGCCAAAAGTATTAACGGCGATGCATTTTCTGACGAAATAAAAAGACAAACACTTGATCTTATTAAAAAAGATTTAGGAAAAATAGACATGGTAATTTATAGTTTAGCATCACCAGTTAGATTGCATCCAAAAACAGGTGTTTTACATCGATCTACCTTAAAACCTATTGGACAAAAATATACCAATAAAACAGTAGATTTTCATACCGGAAAAGTAACTGAAGTTTCAATTGAACAAGCAAATGAAGAAGATATTACCAATACTATTGCAGTAATGGGTGGTGAAGATTGGAAATTTTGGATGGAAGCTTTAAAACAAGAGGATTTATTAGAAAAAGGAGCCACAACTATTGCCTATTCTTATATCGGTCCATCATTAACCGAACCAGTATACAGAAAAGGAACAATAGGTAAAGCAAAAGATGATTTAGAAGCTACTTCTTTTGAAATCGAAAAATTATTGCAAGATTTAAATGGAAAAAGTTTTGTTTCTGTAAATAAGGCATTAGTTACACAAGCTAGTTCTGCAATTCCTGTTATTCCATTATATATTTCATTGCTTTACAAGATTATGAAAGAAAACGTAACACATGAAGGATGTATTGAGCAAATTCAAAGATTATTTAAAGAGAGATTGTTTAACGGAGATTCTATTCCTGTAGATGAGAAAGGAAGAATTCGTATTGACGATTTAGAAATGCGAGATTTAGTTCAGTCAGAAGTTGCCAAACTTTGGGATGCTGCAGATACCGAAACTCTCCCAGAATTAGGAGATTTGAATGGTTACAAGCAAGATTTTTTAAATCTATTCGGATTTGGATTTGATGGTGTCGACTATCTAAAAGACACCAACGAGATGGTTTCTGTAGAAAGTATAATCTAATTAGTAAAGTTTATTTTAAAAAAAATCTTCTAGAAATAGAAGATTTTTTTTTGCCTTGCATTATTCGTAAAATAAAGGGTTTAAATGATTTTTGACTACACAATCTTAACTAAAAATCAATATTACCAAATTATTATAGTGATTTTTAAGTAAAATTTACCTATTTTAGCTTTTAATTATAAAATTATTAACTATGAAAAAAATTACATTAATAATAGCATTTATGCTATTAGCTGTATTTGGATTTTCGCAAACTACAGTTATTGTTGGAACCGGTACTACGGCTTCGGGTACTAACGATAATGGAAACCCGGTATACCGGTCAACTGCAACAAGCGCCTTTAGCTTTTCACAAAGTGTTCAATTATTAAAATCATCTGATTTAAGCGCAGTTGGTATTACTGCAGGTGCTACTATTACCAAAATCGCCTATTTTAAAACTACTGCATTTACTATGGGTGCTGGAAGAACAGCCGATTTAAAGATTTATCTTAAAAATTCTGGAAGCACAAGTTTGGTAACAAATCAAACTATGGCAACTTGGACGACTGGAGCAACATTAGGTTACTCTAATCCTGCAATTTCAAGTACAGAAATTCCGGCAGCCGCTGGTTGGGTAGAATTTACCTTATCAACTCCTTTTAATTATACTGGTGCAGCTATCGAGGTAGCTATTGATTGGGCAGGAACTGGAGCTGGCTCGGGTTTAACTACTGGAGCTTTTCAATGGCAATATACTACAGGTACTGAAGGACAGGCTGTTGGTACTTCAGCTAGTGCTGTTATAACGGGAAATTTAACAACTCAACAAACGAGATTGTATAACACCCAATTAACTTTTACCAATAATCCATGTTCAGGAACACCAAGTCCAGGCAACACAATAGCATCAAATCTTTCACCTTGCCCTGGAGCAAATGTGACATTCTCACTTCAAAATCCAACAATTGGATCGGGAGTAACCTATCAATGGTACAATAATGCTGGTATAATTGCAGCAGCAACCAATCCAATTTATACCACGGCTATAAATACTGCGGATTCTTACTATTGCAATGTAACGTGTTCAAGTAATACAACGGCGTCTACAGCAGTAAGTGTTGCGCCATTTGCGCCGCTTTCTTCGTTTTCCGAAAATTTCGACAGTAATCCAAGTACCGGTACAACTAGTCCTATGCCTGGATGTTGGGATAGAACTGGAACAACAGGAAGTACTTATGTAACTACTGGTGGTGTTGCTCCTGGTTCTGCGCCTAATAGATTGTTTATGACTTCAAGTGGCACAACGCCAACTGTTGCTTATGCAATTACACCTGTTGTTTCCAACATTGCAGCAAATACGCACCGTTTAAAGTTTAAAGGCTATGCTACTGTAGCAAATAGATCTATAGATGTAGGTTATTTAACAACACCAGGAAATCCAGCAACTTTTACCTTATTACAAACAGTCACATTTACTGCTACGACTGCAGCTACTGCTCAAGAATTTTATGTTACTCCTAACAATATAACAGTTGGAAATACAAACTTATGTTTTAAATTAGCACATCCTACAACAAGTGAAACAGCCACTGTTTATTTAGATGATGTTGTTTGGCAAGTCGCGCCAACTGCTGCGCCAACTTGTGTAACAACAACAGCAACACCAAATGCAAATTGCGGAAATTTTGCTAGCACAATTAGCTGGCCAGCCGTTGCAGGTGCAGATGGTTATTTAATTTCTTACGGAACAAATACCAACGGTAATGATATTGCCAATAACCAAGCCTTAGGTGATGTTCTTACTTTTAGTTTTTCAGGAACAGCTGCGACTAGTTATTATTATAAAATTACGCCATTTAATACTCTAGGAAATGCACAAGGTTGTCCAGTAGAATCTTTTACCACTTCAGCTAACTCATGCTATTGCATACCTTCAAGTACATCTAATTTGTCTTACATAGATAATTTTACAACATCTGGAGGTTCTACAAACATTTCTAATTTGGTTTCTGGTTTTACAGCAGGTGGTTATTTAGATGCTTCTTCACAATCTGTACAAAGTTTTGCAACCGGTAATTTTAATTTTAATGCAACAATTGTTGGTGGAACTGTAGGATTTGCAGTTTGGATTGACTGGGATAATAGTACAAGTTTTGAAGCTTCAGAGAAAGTTTTTAATACAATTTCTTATGGAAATGGGCCTTTTACTGGTACTATAACAATTCCTACAGGAACTGCAATTGGGAATTATAGAATGCGAATTGTAACAGATTATAATGCTTCTAACCCAACATTAACTTGTGATTTGAGACCAAGAGCAGAGTATGAGGATTATACAGTTTCAGTAACTACTCCACCAGCGTGCTTGGCTCCAACTAATTTAACTGCAACTTCAATAACTGCTACTAGCGCGTCTTTGGGTTGGACCGAAATGAATTCGGCAACAAACTGGACTATTGAATATGGTGTGTCAGGTTTTGTTCAGGGTACAGGTACAGTTGTAGCTAATGTTACAAACCCTTACGCATTAAGTGGATTATTACCAAACACAAATTATCAATATTATGTAAGAGCAAATTGTACGTCTTCACCTAGTGCTTATAGTACTTCTTTTACTTTTAAAACGTTATGTGCAGCAGTAACAACATTTACTGAGAATTTTGATAGTTATGCAACTGGAACTACTTTGCCATTGCCAGACTGTTGGTCAAGAACAGGAACTACAGGTAGTTCTTATTTAACAACAGGATCGGTTGCACCTAACTCGCCTGCAAACAGACTTTATATGTTCTCAAGTGGAACAACGCCTACAGTTGCATTTGCAAATATGCCTGTGGTAAGTAATATCGCAGCTAATACTCATAGATTAAGATTTAGAGGTTATGCATCTGTTTTAGGCAGAACTTTAGACGTTGGATATTTGTCAACTCCTGAGGATCCAAATACTTTTGTTTTGATCCAAACGGTAACATTTAATTCAACAACCAGCGCAACAGCAAACCAATATTTTGTTACTCCAAATAACGTAATGGCAGGTACTACCAATTTGTCTTTTAGAAATGCTAATACAACTTCAGGACAATCTTCAACCATATACATAGATGATGTGTCATGGGAAGTTGCTCCAACTTCTGTTCCAAATTGTTCAGCTACAGTTTCGGCAACGCCAGATGCTTCATGTGGGAATTTTAACAATGTTATTAATTGGTCCGCTGTATCTGGAGTTGATGGTTATTTGCTTTCAATAGGAACTACAACAGGTGGAACAGATATTTTAAACAATGTCAATCAAGGAACTTCTTTATCTTATACTTTTGCAGGAAACGTTGCAACTACTTATTATTATATAGTAACTCCATTTAATACTTTTGGAAATGCAACAGGTTGTGTAGAGCAATCTTTTACAACAGTTTCAACTGGATGTTATTGTATTCCATCTAGTACCTCTGCGCTTACTTATATCAATAATTTTAGCACAACCGGAGGTTTTACAAACATATCTAATTTAGCTTCTGGATATTCTCCAACAGGATATTCTATTTTTACAACTCAAGCTGTGCAAGGTTTTGCAACTAGTAGTTTCAACTTTACTGGAGAAATTGTTGGAGGAACAGTAGGATTTGCTATTTGGGTAGATTGGAATAAGAACTTTACGTTTGAAGCTTCTGAAAAAGTATTTAATACAACTGGATACGGAAATGGACCTTTTACTGGTACTATAACAATTCCTATTGGTTCTGCACTTGGTGATTATAGAATGCGAGTTACTACAGATTATTTGCAAACAAATCCTAATTTACCTTGCGATACTAGAACAAGAGCAGAATTTGAAGACTACACTATAAATGTTACTACGCCACCATCGTGCGTTCCACCAGCTTCTTTAGTAGTTTCTGGTCTTACACCGACTGCGGCCACAATCAGCTGGACAGATGTAAATTCTGTTGGAAATTTCGAATATGTTAACAATAATACGATGGCAGATCCTACAATTGCAGGAACTGCTACGACAGCGACAACTATTAGTTTTTCTGTATTAACACCTTCTACTGTTTATTATTTTCATGTTAGAACTATCTGTTCTGGTTCAGTAAGTAATTGGACAACAATAACTTATACTACTCCAGCAGTTCCGCCAGCAAACAACGAATGTTCAAACGCACAAGTTTTATCACCTGGCGCAGTCTTTGCATCGAATCCGGTAATTGGAACGAATGTTGCTGCAACGGCTTCAACAGAAATTGCACCAAATTGTGCATTTTATCAAGGTGGTGATGTTTTTTACAGCGTGGTTGTTCCAAGTTCTGGAAGTATAACAATCGAAACAGATACTAATGCATCACCTGTCACAGATACAGGAATGGAAGTCTATTCTGGTTTATGTGGTTCTTTAATATCTATTACATGTGATGATGATTCAGGAAATGGATTCTTTTCAAAAGTAATTTTGACTGGAAGAACACCTGGAGAGGTTTTAATAGTAAGAGTTTGGGAATATGGTAATGATTCATTTGGAACATTCCAAGTTTCTGCATACGATGCTTCATTAAGTTCAAATAATTTTAACGATGCTAGTTTTAACTATTATCCTAATCCAGTGAAAGATGTGTTGAATTTGAGTTATTCTGAAACTATCCAAAGAGTTCAGGTAATTAATCTTATTGGTCAACAAGTAAGATTACAAGATATAAACGCAACATCAGGAACTATTGATTTAGGTAATTTACCTTCTGGAGCTTATCTTGTAAAGGTATTCACTGAAAATGGAGAAAAAACTATCAAAGTATTGAAGGAATAATCAATTTTCCTTGCTTATAAATAGAAGCCACCTACTAAAGTTTAGTAGGTGGTTTTTTATTTTAATTAAAATAAAATTGTGAGAATAATTTGGTTATGTTAATAAAAAATTAAAAAAAATCGTTTATTTTTAATATTTTATGCCTATTTTAGAGAAAATTTAAACAATTTAATTATGAAAAAAATTACCTTATTACTACTTGCGTTATTTTCCTATATTGGGGTAGGTGCGCAAGTAAGTGGTTATGGTTTTTCGCAAGCATCAAATACATATACACCAATTACTGGTGGAACTGTACTAGGTGTTGCGACAAACGATGACACTTCGTTTCAGGCCCAAAATATCGGTTTTACCTTCCGATATAATGGTGCAAATTACACTCAATTTAGCGTAAATTCAAACGGTTTTATTGCATTAGGTGCTACAACAGGAATTAGTTATACTGCTATTAGTTCTGGCACAACAAATAATGTGATTGCAGCTTTTAACGCCGACATTCAAGGCAACACTACAACTGGAGAACTTAGTTTTTCAACAGAAGGTGTAGCTCCAAACCGAGTAGTTACTATTCAATGGCAAAGTTATAGACATTACGCAGAAACGGGTGATGATTATAATTTTCAAATCAAACTTTACGAAACCACTAACGTGATTTCTATAATATACGGTGCTATCACTCAGAATGCTACAGATAGACTGCATCAAGTTGGTTTAAGAGGTTCTAGTAATGCAGAATTTAATAGTAGAACTACTGCTACAGATTGGAGCGCAACAACCGCATCAACAACAAATGCTGGTAATTGTACATTAACAACAGCTATTAAACCAACTTCTGGTTTAACTTTTATTTTTACTCCGCCAGCTTGTGAAGCACCAGCTTCGGTTACGGCATCTGCAATTACTATTGATTCAGCTACAATTACTTGGCCAGCATCTAATTCTGCTCCGAGTGGAGGTTACCAATACTTTGTTTCTACTGCCGCAACTACTCCTACAACTGCAGGAACTAATACAACGAGTTTAACAGCAAATCTAATTGCTTTAAATTCGAATACAAGATATTATGTTTATGTAAGATCTGACTGTGGTGGAACTTTTGAACCTTGGAATGGTCCTTTTATGTTTAAAACATTATGTACTACCGTTACAAACTTCTCAGAAAATTTTGATTTTTATACAAATGTTGGTTTTGGAACTCCAATGCCTGATTGTTGGGCAAATACAGGAACTACTGGTAGTGCATACATGCAAACTGGAGGAGTTTCACCTGGTTCCGCTCCAAATAGATTATATTTATTTTCAAGCGGAACAACTCCAACTGTAGCTTTCGCCATTACACCGGTTGTTAACAATATTGATGCAAATACTCATAGACTAAGATTTAAAGGATATTCTACTACTGCTGGCAGAACATTAGATATTGGTTATTTAGCTACACCTGGAGACCAAGGAACATTTACACTCATCCAAACAATTACATTAAATACAACTACGGCTGCAACTGCTCAAGAGTTTTATGTAACGCCTAACAATGTTTCTGCTGGCGTGACAAATTTATGTTTTAAACTTGCCAATGTAACTACCGGAACTTCTTCAACTGTTTATTTAGATGATGTATTTTGGGAAGTTTCCCCAACTGCAATTCCAGTTTGTGCAACTACGACTGCAACACCAAATGCAAATTGTGGAAATTATGCTACTGTTTTATCTTGGCCAGCGGTAGCTGGTGCTGATGGTTATTTACTTTCTATTGGAAATAATTCAAATGGGAATGATATTACTAATAATCAAAATATAGGTAATGTACTTACTTATAATTTCGTTGGAACAATTGGAACAACTTATAATTATAAAATTACACCATTTAATACTTTAGGGAATGCGCAAGGTTGTGCTGTAAATTCATTTACTACTGCTTCTGCAACTTGTTATTGTTTGCCTTCTAGCACATCTAACCTTACTTTCATTAATAATTTCACAACATCTGGAGGTTCTACTAATATTTCTAATTTAGCATCTGGATTTACAACAGGCGGTTACGCGGATGTAACTTCTCAATCTGTTTCAGGATTTCAAACTAGTTCTTTCACATTTAACGCAGAAATAGGTGGTCCAACTGTTGGTTTTGCCATTTGGATTGATTGGGATCAAAGTATAAGTTTTGAACCTTCTGAAAAAGTATTTACAACTACAACTTACGGATCAGGTCCATTTACAGGAACTATAACTATTCCAGCTGGAACAGCAACTGGAAATTATAGAATGCGAGTTGTTACTGATTATAATGCGCCAAATCCGACTTTAACTTGTGATTTAAGACCTAGAGCGGAATATGAAGATTATACTCTCAATGTAGTGGCTCAACCAGCTTGTGTACCACCAACAAATGGTACTGCAACTTTAATTACTGCAAGTGGTGCAACTTTAGGATGGACTGATATAAACAGTGCAACAGCCTGGAGTGTAGAATATGGTTTATCTGGTTTTGCACAAGGTTCTGGAACTGTTGTTAATAATGTTACCAATCCATATGTTGTGTCAGGGTTAACATCAAACACGAATTATCAATTTTATGTTAGTGCGATTTGCAGTTCAACTTTAAATAGTTCTTGGTCTGGTCCATTTTCTTTTACCACAACTTGTACCAGCACATCTGTACCATATCTAATGAATTTTGAATCTGCAGTAGTTCCAGCTTTGCCAAACTGTACAAGTGCAGTAAATAATGGAACGGGAAATATTTGGACCGTGGCCAATAACCCAGGAAATGGTTTTACGACTAAAGCACTTCAATATTTATATAATTCTGCAAACCCAGCTAATACTTGGTTTTTTACTCAAGGAATAAATTTAACAGCTGGAACTTCCTACACAATACAGTACAACTATGGAAGTAGTTCTTCTTTTTATGTTGAGAATTTAAAAGTAGCTTATGGATCTTCTGCATCTTCTACCACAATGACAAATACTCTTTTTGATCATACGATTACAACGGCTGGAATACAATTAAATCAAGTTGATTTTGTTCCAACCACCACTGGTGTGTTTTATTTTGGATTTCAAGCTGCTTCAATTGCAGATCAATTTAATATTTATGTAGATAATATCAATATAATTTTAACCCCAGCATGTAGTGCTCCGATAAATGTAGTTGCATCGCCTGTTACTTCTGCATCTGCAACTTTAAATTGGGGTGCGATATCAACTGCAACAAATTATCAGTATGTTAATAGTACAACAAATACTACTCCAACAGCGGCAGGTACTACAGTGTCAACTAATACAGTTGCATTAACTGGTTTAACACCAAGTACACAATATTATTTCTACGTAAGAAGTAACTGTGCTGGTATTTTTAGTGATTGGACAACAATAACTTATACTACTCCAGCAGTTCCGCCAGCAAACAACGAATGTTCAAACGCACAAGTTTTATCACCTGGCGCAGTCTTTGCATCGAATCCGGTAATTGGAACGAATGTTGCTGC
>JBLIJW010000055.1:0-16603 GCA_047636155.1 Flavobacterium sp.
GCGGCCATAAGCACACCATCAATAACAGCTACTTCTTCAACCGCATTTTCATTAAAACCACAATTCCATAATTCAGTTTTTTGATTATTAAAACGCTGTTTCAAATAAATTACTTTATGATCTTTGGGGCAATTCCACCAAGCAGATGGCATTTTAGTTTTTGTTTTTGCTCCAGCTATTCCTATTAATCCTATTTTAGCATCTTGTTCAAATAGTTGAATAATATTGATACCCCAATTCAAGGTATCAAAAGATATATCTTCATGAATAAAACATAAAAATGGAAAGTTGCTTTTTTCAATTCCGATATTATACGCTTCAAAAATAGAATAGTTGTTTTCAGAATTATCAACAACAAGTAATTCATAATCACAACCGATGGTTTCTTTTATATTATGTTTTAATACAGAAGAAAGTTGCTTAAATCGACTACAAATTATAACGGAAATCAAAATATTTTTTTTATCGTTCTTTTAAAAACTTTTTGAGCATATTCAAGATAATACAGAATATTAGAAGTTAGCATAATATAATATACACTTTTAAAAAACTTGCGTTGTTCCAGTAGTAAAACAGACATTAAAAATTTTATCTTATTCTCGATTTTTCTATTAATTTTTTTTAACTCGTGTAACTCTAAATTATTTTGAATCGATATGTTAGAAAATAAAACTTTTCGCATTTTTAAATCTATTTCGAAAATTCTAATAGAGTCTTCTTTGGCTAAAGCACTTGCAATGACACTTTTATTATGATATCGAAAACTATTTAAAGAATTTTTATTGAATGCTACTTTATTATTATTAATTAACATAAAATACATCATCCAATCGCCGCAATATTTAAAATTTGAATTAGTAAAAATTTGCTTTTTTAAATCAATATTTTCTTTTCTTAATATAACAGCACTTGCATTTGGAATCACATTTTTATAAATTAAAAAATCATGAATAAAAATGTTTCCATCCATTATAAAGTTGCTTTTAAATGTAATTTCGCACAAGTTATTGGTATGAGTAATCCAATTTCCTATAATTTGATTTTCGATATTTACCCGATGCGATTGACAATAGACCAAAACAATTTCCTTGTCTTTTTGAATTATTGATATCATTTGTTCTAAAAAATCATCAGTACAAAAATCGTCGGATTCTGCTATCCAAATATATTTTCCTTTAGCTAATTTTATACCTTTTTCCCATTGTTTAAAAGTGTTTCCTGAGTTTTCTTGATTAAAAACACAATGGCTAACTTTAGGATGGTTTTTAAATTTATTTAAAATTTCTAGACTACTATCAGTACTTTTATCGTCTAATAAAATGAGTTCAAAATTAGTATAGGTTTGATTTAAAATACTGTAAATTCTTTGTTCTAAATATACAGAATGGTTGTAGTTAGGGACAATAACAGAAATCAATGGTATTAAGCCTTCCATAGTCTTTTTTTGATTCTTTTTAAAACTAGAGATATTAAATCAACAGTTTTAATAGTATTGATGCTTTCTAATTCCAGTTTTTTTGAAAAAAAGTATAAATGCAAATAAAAAGTTCTGTATAATTGAAAGTATTTATCTTGTAAATAATGAATATTTTTTAAGTGCATTTCTTCAGAAAAACTATTTATCATTGAAGATTTTACAACTCGATAATCTAAAGCAATTTCTTCTAAATAATAAAAATTTATATTGTTTTGAATACAATTAATCCAAAAATCCCAATCTTCATGACCCTGAAATGGCATTTTAATATCATATAACCCCACTTTGTCAAATGTTATTTTTTTTATTAAAGCAAAAGCATCAATATAATTATCAATTAGTATTTTATATTCGTCTAAATTCCCAACTTTAATTCTGTTATTTTTTTCCCCAAAATTCTGCACATCACCATAAACAATTCCTAACTCGGGGTTATCATTGAAAATTTTGATAGCATCTTTTAAAAAATTAGGTCTCATTTTATTATCGGAATCTAAAGGTAAAATAAATTGTCCTTTAGCCTTTTGTATGCCGAAGTTTCGTGCGGAACCAAGTCCGCCATTTTCTTTTTTAAAGTAAATAAATCTTTTGTCTTTCTTTGTATATTCTAGTGCAACTTGTTCTAAATTATCCTTAGAGCCATCATTAACCATAACTGCTTCCCAATTATCATAATTTTGGTTAATTACCGATTGTAACGTTTCCTCCAAAGTAAATTCGGTATTGTAACAAGGTATTATTATGGAAACTAAATTATTCATTGAGTATTTATATTCTTTTTTATTATTCTTTTTAATTTATATAAAACTTTCTGGTGGTTCAATTTCAATTACCGGATTTCCTGCAACACCAAGAATTGCAATTTCTGGATTTTTTATCAGAATCTTGTGTGGTTTTAATAGGTAATCTTCTTGTAACCAATTGTCATCATCGCAAAAAAGAACCTAATTAAATTTACTTTCAGTTATTCCTCTTTTCCTCGCATTCGACAATCCCTTTTTATTCTCACTGATTACTTTACAATTTATTAAATTTTTAAATTGATCACAGAAACGATTGGCAATTATTATAGTATTGTCAAAAGAAGCGTTATCTACAATAATAACTTCAAATTTAAAATCTCTATTTTTTTTTAACAGCAAAATAGCTTCCAATGTTTTGGTCAAACGTTTGGAACTATTATAACAGCAAACTATTATTGAAAAATTAATATTCATTCTGTAAATTTATAAAATAGAGTAATTAAACTCCAATAAACTTTTTATTAATTCCAATAGTTAACTCCCCTGAATTAAATAAAAAGAAATTACTTTTAATTAATAAATTTTCAATATCCTTTCTAATTTCAAATTCATCATGAATTTCTACTGCTATCATGTAAGTGATTTTTAGATATTCTAAATTGTTAGTTTTATTCAGAATAAATCTTTCTGCACCTTCAATATCAATTTTTAACAATGAAATATATGCCAAATTATTGGCAACAACAATTTCTTGAACAGTAATACCCTTTATAGTGCCTTCACTATCATTTTTAGTGGTAATAGACCAATCTTTCTTGTCTCTGAAATTTCTTTCTAATAAATACTTCATATTAGTATTTTCACTCAAGGCGTTGTGAAAGAGATGAATATTTTTATCGTTAATATTTCTAACGCACATATCAAAATTTTCTTTTGAAGGCTCTATCGCATAAATTGAATAGCTATTTAGAAAAAAGGATAAAAATAATGACGTATAACCAACGTTAGCTCCTGCATCAATAATTATTTTCTTATCCGATTTAGTGTCGTTATACTTTAAAATGTCTAAAACAATCTGATATTCTTTAAAATTAAAAATTTGTTTAAACACCTCGTAATCACTATAATTGTGATTTCTTAGATATAAGATTTTTTCGTTAGATAATATAATTTTATATAAATTGTATTCCCACTTATAATCTTTAATTAAATAATTCGATCTCAATTCGATTTCAAATAAATTCTTTTCTGATCTTTTTAATGGAAATACAATTCGAAAAATTTTTCTTAAATGTTTAACATTCATCAATATTGTAAAGTTTTATTATTAAATTCCATTTCAAAATCAAATAATACTTTGCTCTGATTGTTAGGTACAGACCTGCCATTATTGTAATAATTTCCAGAATGTACTATAAACTTATATGCATTATCAATCCAATCTGAACATTTTCCATCAACAGTAATATAAAGTGTAATAAAATAATTACCGTCATTTAAACGATTAATAGGAAATTTAATATTTATATTATTAGCCAAACCAGTTTGTCTATTAGCTAATAACTTTGAACTTAACCAACAAATCCGAATCCCAAATTCATCTTCTATCCCCAGATCAAATTCTATTCTTTTTGAATCAATATTCTTCTTATTTTCAAAAAAAATAATTATGTTTAATTCAGAGCCCGAATAAGCTTCAGAATTTGAGTTTGTGCCAAATACCTCAACTGAAACAAATTTTAATTTTTTATCACCTTTTCTTGTTAATATTGAACTTAAATTTTTAGAATTTAAAGGATTCTGCAAATATCGATTTATAGTATCTTCAATATTACCATTAAAAACTGTTAACCCATTCTCTAAAAAAATTCCCTTACTACACAAATTCTTCACCGCCGCCATATTATGACTCACAAACAAAACTGTTCTTCCTTCGCCTTTAGTAACATCACCCATCTTCCCCAAACATTTTTTTTGAAATTCGGCATCGCCAACAGCCAAAACTTCGTCAACAATAAGAATTTCAGATTCTAAATGCGCCGCAACCGCAAATGCTAACCGAACATACATTCCAGAAGAATAGCGTTTTACTGGTGTATCGATGTAGCGTTCGACTCCAGAGAAATCAATAATTTCGGCTAGTTTTTGGGTAATTTCCTTTTTGCGCATGCCTAAAATAGCACCATTCAAATAGATATTTTCTCGACCAGTCATTTCTGGGTGAAAACCAGTACCTACTTCCAACAAACTCGCAATACGACCTTTGGTATAAATTTTACCTGTAGTTGGTTGAGTTACCTGACTTAGAATTTTTAATAAAGTAGATTTGCCCGCACCATTTTTGCCAATAATACCAACCGAATCGCCTTGGTTTATTTCAAAGTTAATATCTTTTAAACTCCAAACATAATTACTTTCTCCTTTGCTGCTTCTATCATTAGAATCTCCAATTTTTAAAAACGGATCTTCTTTTCCTTGTATTTTGTGCCACCAACGCTTAAAATCGTCTTTAACCGTGCCAGTTCCTACCAAACCTAAACGGTATTGCTTGGAAATATCTTCTGCTTTAATTACGATGTTACTCATTTTAGTTCTTTGCTAGTATTTAATCTTTGGATATTACTTTTTACTGATTGCTATTTGCTGAAAACTGATTGCTAATAGCCGACAACTGACTGCTAAAAACTAATTAAACCGTATCCATAAATGTCTTTTGCGTTTTGTTAAATAAAATTATTCCAATAACTAAAACGGCAACAGCAAATACACTTGGATACAAAAAACTGCTTAATTGAAACTCGCCAACTCCAAGGTAAGCAAATCGCATGTAATCAAATAAGCTTACTAAGGGATTTAAATTTACTAAAGCTGCATATTTTACTGGAACAGACGAACTTGGATAAATTACTGGCGTTGCATACATTAATAAATTTACCCCAAAGGAAATAAGTTGCGTTAAATCTTTGTACTTCGTCGTCATGGTAGACAATACCAATCCCAATCCCATAGAAATTAGAGCCATTAAAAGTATAACAAACGGCGTGAATGCAATATAATAATTCGGCTGAATTTGTTCTTTTAGGGCAAAATAAATTACAAATCCTACAAATAATAAAAACTGTACACCAAATTTCATGAGGTTAGAAACCACAGTGGTTATAGGCATGATCAATCTAGGAAAATAGACTTTGCTAAAAATTCCCGCATTGGAATTAAATGTAGCGGAAACGTTACTCAAACAACTAGAAAAATAACTCCAAAGTGTGATTCCCGCCATGTAAAACACCAATTTCGGCGAACCATCAGTAGATATTTGGGCGATGTTTCCAAAAATAATAGTAAAAGTTATGGTGGTTAGCAAGGGCTGAATAAAAAACCACAACGGTCCAAGAATGGTTTGTTTATAAACCGTAACAAAGTCTCGTTTTACAAACAAAACCAGCAAATCACGGTACTGCCATATTTCTTTAAGATTAATGTCTAATAAAGAATGTTTTGACTCAATTACAGAATCCCAATTATCGTGTTCTTCTTTCAAGGCTTGCGTTATATATTAGTTGCAAATTACTTTATTTAAATATAAATTTCAAACGAAACTATATAACATTTTGGCTTTTTTTGCGTTGTAAATTTAGGTAAATAATTGTTCCTTTGTAAAAAAATAGCTTGTGTTTTTATTTAAAAAAACTAAACCAACGTTGCGATCTCTAATTCCGCAAGGTTATATTGACATCCATTCGCATATCGTACCCGGAATTGATGATGGTGCAAAAAATAGTTCGGATAGCACCTTTTTGCTTTCCAAGATGAAGGAATTTGGCTTTGCTGAAGCTATTGCCACTCCACATATTATTCAGGGTATTTGGGAAAATACTTTTGAAAGCATACAAAATACCTACGATGCAAATACCGACATTTGGGATGCAAGTGGCTTAAAAGTAGCTGCTGCTGCAGAATACATGATGGATTCTGAATTTGATAAACTATTCAAAACAGAAAAGTTGCGAACGCTAAAAGATAACTATGTTTTAGTTGAAATGTCGTACATCAATCCGCCTATTCAATTATACGAAATCCTTTTCGACTTGCGAATATCCGGATACCAACCTGTTTTGGCACATCCAGAACGTTATGTTTTTTACCACAAAGAAATAAAAGAATACAAAAAATTAATAAATGCGGGTTGCCTACTACAATTAAACCTTCTTTCGCTTACCGGATATTACGGAAAAGAGGCGGCCAAAGTTGCAGATAGTTTGTTACAAAACGGGATGTATTCCTTTTCTGGATCGGACATACACCACAACAACCATATCAAAAATTTTGAATCGAAACTGGTATATTCCGATGCCAAATTAGTTTCTAATTTACTAGAGAAAAACAATTTTTTCAAACAATAACACAATCCTAAAATATACTAAAATTAAAAATCCCAAGAAATAGCGCTATTTCTTGAGATTTTTATTGGTAAGGCTTTGATTTAAATAGTAGTTGCCAAAATTACTTTTGAAACAACTTCTGAAACCAAGATTTTTTATTGGTAACGTCTTTTCCATAGCCATAACCATAGCCATAACCATAGCCATAACCATAGCCTTTATTCGTCATTTTGGTGTCGTTTAATACCATAGACATATTCGGAAGTTTTTTCTCGTTATAAAACATTTCAGGAACACGAAGCATGCGTCGGTCTAAATAATTGGCACGAACTACATACACAAAAGCATCCGCGTTAAACGCTACCAAAATAGTATCGGTAACCAAACTCACTGGTGCCGTATCCACAATAATATAATCGTAATTTTTTTTCAACTCATCAAACATCTCCGTAATTTTATCGTCCATCAACAACTCTACAGGATTTGGCGGTATAATTCCGGAAGCCAACACATCAAAGTTTCGGAAATTAGGAACACTTGAAATAAAATCTTTTAGATTCGCATCTTGAGTGGAAACGAAATTGGTTACCCCTTTCGGATTAACATCTAAATATTCGGTAAACTTCGGATTTCTAACATCCAAACCAACTAAAACCACTTTTTTACCAGAAAGTGCAATGGTACTGGCTAAATTTATAGACACAAAGGTTTTTCCTTCTCCCGGAATGGTAGAAGTAACAAAAACCGTTTTCGCTTTATCTTTTGGTACTTTAGAAAGCATGAATTCTAAATTCGTTCTAATAATCCGAACGGCTTCCGCCGAACTGGTGCGACTAGTAGCGTTCATCATTTCTCCATGACTTTCAGATTTTGGAATGTCTCCAAGAAACGGAATCGTGATACGCTTGTCTAAATCCAAACGAGTTATTATTTTGGTATTTAATAAATCATTTAGGTAAATAATGATAAAAGGAATTAGCAAACCTGCCACCAAACATGCTAACATAATAATCATTTTCTTAGGACTTACTGGCGTTTTTGATGCTTGTGCTGCATCAATTACTTTTGCATTATTTTCGGTTGCGGCAAGGGTTAGCGCAGTTTCTTCTCTTTTTTGTAACAAATACAAATACAAGGCTTCTTTTACTTTTTGTTGTCTGTCAATAATTCGAAATTCGCGTTCTAAAGAGGGTACTTTTTCTTTCTTGTTAGAAATAGAGGCATCTTTTTCATTTAGTTTGTCTTGCTTTATTTTTAGATTAGCTTGTAATCGTACCAAACTTTGTAATACATTTCCTTTTAAATCTTCTATTTGCTGGTTAATTGCAATTAAAGATGGGTTTAAGGCTGTTGCACCTTTTGCAAGACGATTTCTTTGCAATACCAATTCGTTATATTGCACAATTAAACTGCTTGAATCTCCTTCTCCAGGTACCAAATTGTTTGGAATGAGATCAGAATTTTTACTATTTCTTAAAAAACTAATGACCGAACCAACTACATTTTGTTGTATTTGGGTTGCAATAATGTTATTTTGGTATTCCGATTCTGTTTCCAAATAAATTCCGGCTTCTGCAGGAATATCCGTAAGCTTATTTGATTTTTTGAAAAACTCTACATCTTTTTCAACCACCGTAAGTTCATCGGTAATTAATTGCAAACGTTTGGCTATAAATTGAAAGGTCTTTTCGGATACTTCATTTTTGTCTTCAATGGCTTCGTTGTTGTAAATAGAAACCAAGGCGTTTAAAAAGTCTTCTGCTCTTTTAGGGACTTCGTCTTTAAAGGTTAAATTTAGTACGCTGGCCATTTTATTTAAAGAAACCACTTGTAAATCTCCGGTGTATTTTCCTAAAACCGATTTTACAGGATAAATAAAACAACGAATATCAAAATTTTCGTCATTTTGGTTGGTTTGGTATTTCGGATTTCTAACAATAGTAACCGTTCCGTTTGGTAATGTTACAGATTGCCCAAAAGCAAAAACGCCGTAACTATCGTCGTTTTCTTTTAACAATTCGTATTGATTGTTTGATTTGCTTACAATTCTAATTTTTTGTAGCGTTTCGTTTTCTTCACTTTCTTTAGATTTAAAATCAACAATAACTGGCGAACTATTATAAATATCAGGCGACTTTACACGTCCTTCTATTATGTAAATATAATTTAAACGTAACTCTTTAACAGTTTTTTCTACCAAAGTGCGCGACTTTAAAATCTCTATTTCATTTTCTAAATTAGATTTTACATTGCCTAACCCTCCTAATTCAGATAATCCAGAAAACTCAGACAAAGCGCCTTTTTTATCGTCTTTAACCAAAATTGTTGCAGATGCGCTGTAAATAGGTGTTGCATAGCGCAAGTATACATATCCTATAGCAATGGCAAAAAGTAACGAAAGTAAAAACCATTTCCAATGAAAAAGGTATTTGTCTACTTCTTCTCTTATATTAAAATCGTTAGAGTTTCCTTCGTTATTATTTATGTTATATTTATTTTGCTCCATTTTTTTTACCTTGCCGTTAATGCAATTACAGTTATCAATAATGAAATTCCAGAAAAAATAATTCCAATATTTGGTCCTACAACAGCACCGTTTATTTTTGTTTTGTTTGGCTCTACATAAACCAAATCATTTTGTTGCAAATAATAATACGGTGAGTTTATAAAATCGGCTTGAGTTAAATCAATACGCTCAATTACTTTTGATCCATTTTGTTCTCTTATTACAAGTACATTATGGCGTTTTCCGAAGGTTGTTAAGTCCCCAGCCAGACTCAAAGCTTCCATTATTGTAATTCGCTCTGAGGTAATCGGATAAGTTCCCGGACGATTTACCTCGCCCTGCACGGATATTTTGTAGTTCAAAATACGTAAATCAATAGATGGTTTTACCAAATATTTTGATAGTTTTTCAATAATAACATCTTCTGCCTGTTTTTTAGTCAATCCACCAATGGTAACTTCGCCAATTACTAAAAGATTAATGGTGTTATCGTTGGCAATAAGATAATTTTGCGGCACTAATTGTACTGCCATATTATTTTCTTGTTGTACAAATGTGCTTGCTGTTGGGGAGTTGTATGGTGCAACTAAAGTAGGGTTTTCGCCCAATACCAAAACAGAAACAAGATCATCTGGCTGCAATACAGTTTCAAAAGAAGAAGTATTTAATTTTAGCGTATCAATATTTTGAAGATATACATAATCCTTTTTCGAGGCGCAGGATGCTAATAAAAGCAATCCCAGCAGAGAAACAAACATCTTTTTTAACATATCACAAATTTTGGTCAAAGGTACTTTTATAATCCAACTTTACTATAATTCTAAAGGAGTTTTGGCAAATTATTTGTCTAAAATCTGAAATTCAGAATTCATACTTTTATATTCCGGAACAATTTCTTTCATTTTAGAAACTATTTCTGTTTTAGAAAAACTCTTAGATATTTTTATTAGCTCTTTTACCATAGCTAAGATTGCATCAGCATCTTCTGCAACTTCTTGAGAAATAGTAATTTTTTCATGATGCGTTGGCAACGTCTTCGCAGTATCGTTTAACAACTCTTCGAACAATTTTTCACCAGGTCGCAATCCAACTACTTCTATTTTAATTTCTTTGTTTGGCGTAAACCCAGCCAATCGAATCATTTTAGTTGCCAAATCAATAATTTTAACCGGTTGTCCCATATCAAAAATAAAAATCTCTCCGCCTTTACCCATAATGCTAGCCTCCAAAACCAACTGACAGGCTTCTGGTATAGTCATAAAATACCTAATAATTTCAGGATGGGTAATCGTTATTGGTCCGCCTTTAGCAATTTGTTTTGTAAATAAAGGCACAACAGAACCATTAGATCCCAAAACATTCCCAAAACGGGTAGTAATAAATCTGGTAGTACAACCACTTTCTGGTAATTGGGCATTTTGATGCAGCGCCTGCACATATTTCTCTGCAATACGTTTACTAGCACCCATAACATTGCTAGGATTTACGGCCTTATCGGTAGATACCATAACAAAACTTTCAATATTATTTTCAAACGACAAGTCGGCAATGTTTTTAGTTCCTTGCACATTCACAAAGATAGCCTGCGACGGATTGTCTTCCATCAAAGGAACGTGCTTGTATGCCGCAGCATGAAATACCACATTAGGTTGGTAAGTGGCAAAAATGTCCCGTATACAATCGCGTTCGCGAACATCTGCAATAATGCTACAAACCTTTTCTTTATCAAAATAAGTTCCTATTTCCAAAGTCAAATGATGCAATGGCGTTTCTGCTTGATCCACCAAAATAATTCGTTTTGGATTAAACCCAATGACTTGTTTCACAATTTCACTACCTATAGATCCAGCCGCACCAGATATCAATACGGTTTTATTAAATAATTGTTTAGAAATCGCATTGTTATCCAATATAATTGGCTTGCGTTGTAGTAAATCCTGAATCTCAAAAGTTTTAATTTTGGTAGAAATTTCATTGCTATCATCCCAATCAGAAATTACAGGAACGGTATACACTTTTAAATTGTACTCTAAACATTCGTCAACTATAGTTAATTTTTCATCCTTGGTCAAACTCTTATCCGATAAAATCAAAGCTGTCGCACTAAGAGAACGCATTAAAACAGGAATTCGCTTGTTAAATTGTAAAATAGGCAAATTAAAAAGGCGCTGTGTCGAACTTTGATTGTTATGATCAATAAATCCCACAATTTTAAAACGTGTCGGAGTCTCCGTTCGCAAGGCAATGACCACTGCAATAGCATTAGCATCACAACCAAAGATAACCGCATTAATTAAGTTGGGAGAATCCGTAGTTTTAAAATGAATCTCAAATACCCACTTCACAAAAACACGGAAGACAAGCAAAAAAATAAAAGACAAAACAAAACTAAAAATCAAACCGGCATTAAGAAAGATCTTCTGAGGAAAAACAAAACTCGAGGCAAAATTCAGCAGCAGCAAAAAAACTAAGGACGAAAAAGTAGACAATAACAATTTGATAGCATCTAGAAAACTAGAATGGCGGATAATACCAGCATACGTTTTAAATAATACGAAAAAAAACAAATAAACAATCAGAACGACACTGTAACGCTGCAGAAAATTAAATTGATAGTTATAATTCAAGTTCAGGCTTGTGATCAGCAAGAAATTAGCAAAATTTGCCAGACAAATTAAAAAAAAGTCAAAAACAAATACTATCCAACGCGGCAGATAGCGTAGATTCAAAAAAAACTGCAACTTTTCATTCAAATGAGAATATAAAGTGTCAATCGTAAACTTATTTTTTGGGGTTGTTTTCAATCAAGTATAAATTAATAATTATAAATAGGAAGCAAAAAAACGTTCCAATGCTTTTTTGATACGACTTTTATCAGCAACAGTAATATTGGAACCCGAAGGCAAGCACAAACCATTTGCAAACAAGTTTTCAGAAACTCTAGTTCCAAAATAAGGATAGGTTGCAAAAATAGGTTGCAAATGCATCGGTTTCCATAAAGGGCGACTTTCAATATTTTTAGTTTCCAAAAACAAACGCAAATCTTCTCTGGTTTTCCCATTAGTTTTCGTTGGATCTACCAAAATAGAACTCAACCAATAATTGGCAAAATAGTCAGAATTTGGAACTTTAAAAACCGTTATTCCAGGAATGTTCGCAAACAAAGTAGTATAAAATTCCTGCATCTCACGACGTTTGGCTACATGCGCATCCAACACCTGCATTTGTCCACGCCCAACACCTGCACAGATATTACTCATTCTATAATTATAACCAATTTCGCTATGCTGGTAATGCGGCGCAGCATCACGAGATTGCGTAGCAAAAAACACAGCTTTATTTTTAATTTCTTCTGATTTACAAACCAAGGCACCACCACCAGAAGTAGTTATTATTTTATTTCCGTTAAAAGAAAGAACACCAATAGCTCCAAAAGTACCACATTTCTGATTCTTATAAGAACTCCCCAAAGCTTCTGCACTATCTTCTAAAACCGGAATTTCATATTTTTGTGCAATGGCGTGAATAGCATCAATTTGGTAAGGAACACCGTACAAATGCACAGCAATAATAGCCTTAGGTTTTTTATTCTTGTTTATTCCATCCAATATCGCTTCTTCCAAAGCATTTGGACATAGGTTCCAAGTTTCTTCCTCACTATCTATAAAAATAGGCGTTGCTCCTTGGTATAAAATAGGATTGGCAGAAGCAGAAAAAGTCATGGTTTGACAAATAACAGTATCGCCAGCCTTTACATCTAATAAAATTAGACCCAAATGAATAGCCGCAGTACCAGAACTTAAGGCTGCAACATGACTGTTTTGTTGTAAATAACTTTCTAAATCGTTTTCTAAACCCGTAACGTTTGAACCCAAAGGTGCTACCCAGTTGGTTTCAAATGCTTCTTTTACGAATTCTTGTTCGTTGCCTCCCATATGTGGCGAGGATAACCAAATTTTTTCTTGTGTCATTCTAATCAATTGATGGAACAAAATTAATTTAAAATTCCTACATAACCCTAAGTAAATACACCTAAAATGTTATATAATTCACAGATACTCAAAAAATAGTTTTAAAAATAATACGAATATCCAGCCATAAGGAATTTTTATAATAATAGGCAAGATTCATTTTCACTTTATCCGGAAAAATAACCATATCATTATAGTCTAAAGGATTTTTCTTTTCTTTAAGTAACTCTTCTTCCTTACTATATTTTATCGATGCGGCACTAGTTAAACCCGGTTTTAATTCTAAAATTTTACGTTCTTCCCCTTCAAGTAGGTCATAATATCCTGCGATATCTGGTCTTGGACCAACAAAAGACATCTCACCAATTAATATATTATACAATTGAGGCAATTCGTCTATTTTCGATTTTCTCAAAAACTTTCCAAAACGAGAAGATGTTTTTGTTTTGTCGTTGAGGGTTTTGATTTTAAAAATTTGGAACGTCTTTCCGTGTTGACCGATTCGCTTTTGTATGAATAAACCAAAGGATTTGGTGTCAATGCTCGCTGTAACAAAACAAATTAATATGATCCAAAAAAATAAAAAGACAACCACTAATGCACCTGTAAAATCAAATGCTCTTTTTAAAATCATTTTGGATTGATTTTAATTATTTTTCCGGGATTACCCACTACAACTGCATTGTCTGGAATATCACTAATTATTACTGTTCCAGCTCCAATAGTAACCCATTTCCCAATTTTAATTCCTTGGATTACACTTGCTCCTATTCCAATTTGTGTTCCTTCACCTACAATTACATTTCCTGCCAATGAAGCATTTGGTGATATGTGAACATAATCCCTTAAAATACAGTCGTGTTCTACAACACTTCTTGAATTAATTATGCAATGTTTGCCGATTTTTGCATAAGCGTTTATTACAACTTGAGGCATTACAACAGTTCCTTCATCAATTGTTGCAAATTTTGATATTGTTGAATTAGCGTGAATTGCTACATAATACTTAAAATTATTAGAATCCACAATTTTTTTTCTGATGAAATTATCACCTATTGAAATTATAAATTCTTGGTTTTTTTCTATTTTAAACAGGTTAGTTTGCAAAACCGGAATTTTAGACAACTCAGCAAAATTGGGATTGTCATCTAAAATTGAGACTACTTTTATATTATTTGAAAACAAAACATCTAATACAACTTTTGCATGACCACTTGCCCCAAAAAGATATTTATTGTTTTCCATAATTACATTTTCATTAATTTCCTTTAAAAACCTTCATAGTAACTTCTCCTTCTTGAGAAATTCCTTCTCGTACAACTACTTTTTTAACCGTTAAAAATAATATTTTTAGGTCTAATAAAAAACTACAATGTTGCACATACCAAACATCAAATTCAAATTTTTGTTCCCAGCTTATCGCATTTCTTCCATTAACTTGCGCCCAACCAGTAATTCCGGGTTTTACTTCGTGACGTTGTAATTGAAAATCGGAATACAAAGGTAAATATTCTGGTAACAAAGGTCTTGGTCCTATTAAACTCATATCGCCTTTTAAAACATTCAGCAGCTGCGGAATTTCATCTAACGAAGTTTTCCTTACAAACTGACCTATTTTAGTTAGTCGTTCTGCATCTGCAAGTAAATTTCCAGCACTGTCTTCTCTATCGTTCATGGTTTTAAACTTGATAATGCGAAACAGTTTGGCATTTTTTCCCGGTCTAGTCTGAAAGAAGAACGGCTTTCCATCATTAGCAAAATAGAGTAAAATAGTCACTACAATCAAAATGGGACTTGCAACTGCCAATCCTATCAAGCCAGCTAAAAAATCGAATACCGGTTTAACAATAGATTTATACATTTTTTTCTAAACTTTTATATTCTGCCAAAACAGCATCCCAAACTAGCTGCTGTTCATAGCGCGAAACAATCATCGCACGTGCATTTTGTTGCAGTCGAGTTCTAAAATCATTATCGTCAATCATTTTTCGCATTTCTTTATAAAGGGTATCGCAATCCTTAACCGGAATGATGGTGCCGTTTTTTCCTTCTTCAATAATCTCATTACACCCATTAATATTAGTAACAATACAAGGCAGTCCCATCGCTCCAGCCTGCATCACTACATTGGGGAATCCTTCTCGGTAACTGGGAAAAGCAAAACAGTGGCTAATCGCAAGATAAGGCCGTACGTCTTTTTGGAAACCAACGGATATGATGGCTATATTGCTGTTTATTTCTTCCATTATTTCTTGTTCAAGTGGATCTAATTCCGTTTCGAAGAAACCAACCAGCAAAAGTTTTGCTTTCGCTGTTCTTGAGGATAATTTTCGAAAAGCTGCTATCAACTCATTAATTCCTTTGTCACCGACAAGACGCCCCACGAAAATAAAAACGAAATCATCAGCCAAAACTCCTAAATTAGTTTTTATGCTCTGCTTTTCATCACTAGAAAATAATACGGGATTAAAATAACTCGTATTGATCCCATTAGAACTACCGTTACCAATAACTTTTAACTTTTCTGATTTACAGAATTGCTCGTCAATTATAATATCTCTTAGACCAAATGAATTAGGATAAACCTTAGTTGCGCAAGCATAGGTTATTTTCTCTACAAAATTCAATAATTTTTTTTTATTTCCTGTTGCCTCTAACAATGGTAATCCTGCTATGGTATGGAGTCTATGTGGCACTCCAGCCAGTTTAGCAGCTATCATCCCTGCTGTCCCCGCTTTAGGAGTATGGGTATGAACAATGAATGGCTTTTCTCTCCTGAAATATTTATACAATTTCCACACCGATTTTAGATCTTGCAATGGCGTGATTTTACGGGTCATTTCTACATGAAATACCGGAACTTCTTGTAATTGCCCAACTCGCTCTAAATTCGATTGGTCTGCGGAAATAGCTGTCACTTCATAATGCGATTTCATGAAACGCAATTGGTCTTCCAATAGTTTTTCCAAAGAAATGGGGACGGTAGTGATTCGAACTAGTTTATTTTTCTGCATTTTTAAATTCTCTTTAATTCTTTGGCAGGAACACCTCCTACTACGGTATTTGAATAAACATCTTTATTCAAAACTGCCCCAGCAGCTACAACACAATGCCTTCCAATCGTCACTCCTGCTAAGATTTTGCAACCACAACCTATCCATACATCATCTTTTATAGCCACGCTTGAAAATATTTCTTTGTTATACTTTATTGCTATTTCTTTATTTTCCCACGTATGATTTGTACTCAATACAGAAGTGTTATGAGCTATTGACACATCGTTGCCAATACTGATTTGTCCAGCTCCATCTATATAACACATTGGATGAATACTTACGTTATTTCCAAATGAAATTTGATCTATATTAAAAAGAAAAACATTTGGATGAATAGACACATTTTCTCCACATTTTTTTGATAAATTCCTAAGAAGAATATATCTCACCAACAACCCTAACTTTCCATTCAAATTTTGAAAAATCATAATCAGGAAATTGTTCAGATAACTCAGTATTTGAAACTTTATT
>JBLIJW010000056.1:0-16536 GCA_047636155.1 Flavobacterium sp.
CCCAAACTTGGTGGCTTTCTTCCCAATCAAAGCCTACGCCTTTTACTTTTTCTTGAATTCTGCTGGCTTTTACCAACGCTGGTAAACCTTGTGGAACGCCTTCTAAAACCGATTTTTTACCTTCTTTTAATTTCAGTTTTTCCCAGTTTCGTTTTACTTCTTCTTCATCTGCAACTACCACATCGCCATAAATATGTGGATGACGATGGATTAATTTCTCGCAAATCTCGTTACAAACATCGGCAATATCAAAGGTTTGGGTTTCGCTGCCAATTTTGGCATAAAATACTAAATGCAACAATAAATCTCCTAATTCTTTTTTGATTTCAGTTAAATTATTATTTAAAATTGCATCGCCTAGTTCGTAGGTTTCTTCAATGGTTAGATGCCGTAAACTCTCTAAAGTTTGTTTTTTATCCCAAGGACATTTTTCACGCAAATCGTCCATAATATCTAACAATCTGCCAAAGGCTTCTAATTTCTGTGCTTTTGAATTCATAATTCTAAATTTTGTTATTTGGAAGATTTGAAGAAAGTAAAAATAAGAAATCCTGTTAAGTAATTAGCTCAACAGGAATTAAATATAATTTTTAAATCGTATTATTCTGATTTTTTAGTTTCGCTAACTTCTGCAACTACTTCTTCTTTAATCGCTTCTGGATTTTGCTTCGTCAGTTCGCTATCGCTCGAATCAACTTTTGGTTCTTCTTTACTAACTAAACCTTTAGCTTGTAGAGTATTGTACCAGTTTAATATTTTTTTGATATCACTAGGATACACTCTTTCTATATCGTAATCTGGAACAATTTCTGAGAAATATTCTGTTAATTTTACTGCATCTTCTTTATGTGAAATTGCTGCACCTTCGTTTTCTTTTATTGCAATTGCGCGCAAAACATCTACTAACGGACGTTCTTCAGTATGGGTGTACAAAGAAATTTCTGACAATAAACTTACATTGCTTTTCATTCCTACTGTAATTCTTTTTCCGTCAGTCAACGATTCGGCAACAAAACCGGTTCGGGTTTGTACCTTAAGTGCATATAATCCTGGTTTTCCAGAAATGGCTAATATTTTATCAACAGTCATCTTACTAATTTTTTATAGGGTTTGAATTGGTTATTATCTTCCTTTTTTATTTATAAATTTCATGCGGTAGTCTGGATTGGATTTCCCATCCATTATATTCTGCAATCTCTTTTTGATTAACGTCTTTTTTAGGCTAGGTATTTTATCGGTAAATAAAATTCCTTCTATATGATCGTATTCGTGCTGAATTACTCTTGCAATTAAACCATCGTAAGTTTCGGTTTTTTTCTCAAAATTTTCGTTATAAAATTCTATGGTAATGTCCGATTTTCTGTAAACGTCCTCGCGAACGTCTGGAATACTCAGGCAACCTTCGTTAAAGCTCCATTCTTCACCTTCTTCCAGAAGCATTCTGGCATTGATAAAAGTTTGTTTAAATGTCGATAATTTTAATTTTTCTTCTTCAGAAAATTCGTCGCTATCACTAAAAGGTTCCGTATCGACCATAAACATTCTGATTGGCAAACCAACTTGTGGCGCAGCCAAACCAACACCATAAGCATTGTACATAGTTTCGTACATATTAGCAATAATATCCTTTAGGTTGGGATGTTCTGCAATAATTTCTACGCATTTTTTTCTTAAAACCGGATCTCCGTAACCAACTATTGGTAGTATCATTTTGTAATATTTTAATCTTTCAGCAAATTTTGCGGAAGTGCAAAAGTAATCAAAAAAATAAATTAGAATTCTAATTGTAAAGTTTTACTCGTAAATTCTCTTATTTGTTTCGATAATTCTGGATTTTCATTTAATTTTTGTCCGTAAGACGGAATCATTTCTTTCAGTTTAGATTGCCATTCTGAAGTAGCCAACTTTTTTGGAAAACATTTCTCAAAAAGCTCTAACATAATAGCCACAGCGGTACTTGCACCAGGTGAAGCACCAAGTAAACATGCCAAACTTCCGTCTGCTGCATTTACAACTTCTGTACCAAACTCTAAAACACCACCGCCATTTTCGTCTTTTTTAATAACCTGCACGCGTTGACCGGCAATTTCTAATTCCCAATCGGATAATTTTGCGGTAGGAACATATTCTTTTAAGGCTTCCAAACGATCCTTTGGTGACTGCCTTACTTGTTCTATCAAATATTTTGTAAGCGGAATATTTTTAAAACCTGCAGAAAGCATTGGTAAAATATTATCCGATTGGATTGATTTTACCAAATCTAAATAAGAACCATTTTTTAAAAACTTAGTAGAAAAACCAGCGTATGGTCCAAAAAGTAACTCTTGCTTTCCATTAATAACTCGCGTATCAATATGTGGAACCGACATTGGTGGCGAACCAACGGCCGCTTTTCCGTACACTTTTGCATGGTGTTCTTTAATTACTTCTGGATTGTTACAACGCAACCATTGACCTGAAACAGGAAAACCACCAAATCCTTTCCCTTCTGGAATATCTGCTTTTTCTAATAAATACAAAGAACCGCCACCAGCGCCAATAAATACAAATTTTGCATTAATTTTTCTGCTCTCGCCAGTATCCAAATCTTTAACTTTAACCAACCAAGAATTATCCATTTGTTTTTTTAATTTTTTAACTTCGTGGTGAAAGTGCAATGTAACATCGTTTTGTTTTTGCAATGCATCAAACATAGTTCGGGTTAAAGATCCGAAATTAACGTCTGTTCCTTTATTCATTAAAGTAGCAGCAATTTTATCGCTTTTTGGACGATTTTTCATAACCAAAGGAATCCATTCTTTAATTTTAGAAGCATTTACCGAAAACTCCATTCCGGCAAAAAGCACATTTTTGGATAAAGCTTCCCATCGTTTATGAAGAAAATTTACATTACTTTCTCCCCAAACAAAACTAATATGCGGGATACTTTTGATAAAATCTTTTGGTGTCGCAATTGTTTTATTTTGCACCAAAAAAGACCAAAACTGTCTAGAAAGTTCAAACTGTTCTGCAATTTCAATTGCTTTTTTAGTTTCTATTGCTCCGATTTCATTTTCTGGAGTATAATTTAATTCACAAAAGGCAGAATGGCCAGTTCCTGCATTATTCCATGCGTCAGAACTTTCTGCAGCTGCAACATCTAGTCTTTCAAAAATTTCAATATTTAAATTAGGTTCTAACTCTTTTAACATAGTTGCTAAAGTGGCACTCATAATTCCAGCTCCGATTAATAGAATATCTGTTTGCGAATTTTTTGAAGAAATGGTCATAAAAATATTTTTTTGCAAAGATACGAAGCAAACTAGCTATTTTTAGGTTATTTTAGAAGGAAACCTTATATAAATTACGAAATCGATTTAGTTATCTTCTTGTTTAACAGTGAAGTAGCTAAAACGATTTTCTTAACAGAAAATCTTGCAACATTATGGTAGCTGCAATTTCATCAACCAACCCTTTATTTTGTCGTTGCTTTTTCTTTAAACCGCTATCAATCATAGTTTGTATTGCCATTTTAGAAGTAAATCTTTCGTCAACGCGAATTACTTGCTTATCTGGAAACTGATCTATAAATTTTTTGACAAATTTTTCAATCAATTCTGCACTTTGAGAAGGTTGACCATTCATTTGTTTTGGCTCGCCAATTAAAACCTTGGTAACATTTTCTGAATTAAAATAATTTTTTAAAAATACCATTAAATCTGCAGTTGGAACGGTAGTTAAACCAGAAGCAATAATTTGTAGTTCGTCAGTTATTGCTAAACCGGTGCGTTTTATTCCGTAATCTATAGAAAGTATACGAGGCATTTTTTTTGTAAAGGTAGTATTATTTTATTTTTAAAAAAAAATCCTCTTTTCAGAGGATTTTAAATTATTTTATTACAAATTTTGCTAGTTGCCTTCTACCATTAAACAATAAAAGCTCATCGTCGTTTATTGTGTAAGTTTGCGAACTTTCTAAAACTTTAAGAAATTCGTTTTCCAAACTTCCATCCTTACAAAACATTCTAGTGGATGCTATTTTTGAGAAAACTAATTTGGTGGATTTCTCCATAACATAAGAACCATTTATACCATTGCAACCAGCAAAGGCATTGAAAGTTCCTGATTTCGAATTTAAATTTATATAATTTTCTTTATCCTTTCTTGGTACGTCATTATTATTTAACTGAACTAAAATCCATTTGGTTTCAGATAGTGAATATTTACCTTCTGAAGAATCGGTAGTTTTAGTAGTTTTTGACTCTTCTAAATTATTAGGTAAATTAGGGTTCATACTGTTACTTACAACTTGTGTAGAATCCATCATCATAGTTCCGTCCATGGTTACCGAACTGTCCATTTCCATATCGCTAAATTTATCAGTTGTTTTATTATTGCAACTTGTAATTGTTAAGGAAAGAATTGCTAAGAATGCATACATTTTTTTCATAATGGTATAATTTTAAGTTTGGTTGGTAAATATCAAAGTTAACCCATTTACCTATTTTTACATTACATTATTTATGTCTTTGGTTATATGATTTTTAATCAAGAAATTAATTTTTAGCCCTGACGCAGAAATTGTTGAAGCTCTTGTCCCATTTTTTTTGGGACAAAGTGACTTTCTGCAGCAGTAAAAAGGATTAATAGAAAATGCGCAAGCAATTCGCTTCTAGAAAAAAAAGACTTTATATTTGTGAAAAATTATAATTATGAGTTCGCTACAAGATACTATTGAAAATGCCTGGGAAAACCGAGATTTATTAAAGAATGAAGATACATTAGTCGCAATTCGCGAAGTGATTGAAAAATTAGATGCCGGAATTTTGCGCGTTGCCGAACCTTTAGAAGGTACAAATTCAAATGGATGGCAAGTGAATGAATGGATAAAAAAAGCAGTGGTTATGTACTTTCCTATTCAGAAAATGGAAACTTGGGAAAGTGGTATTTTTGAATACCATGATAAAATGGAATTAAAAAGAAACTATGCAGAAAAAGGCATTCGTGTTGTTCCGCCAGCAGTTGCAAGATACGGAGCATACATTTCTAAGGGTGTAATTTTGATGCCAAGTTATGTAAATATTGGCGCTTATGTAGACGAAGGAACAATGGTTGATACTTGGGCAACCGTTGGAAGTTGCGCGCAGATTGGTAAAAATGTACATCTTTCTGGTGGCGTTGGTATTGGTGGCGTTTTAGAACCTTTACAAGCGGCACCAGTTATTATTGAAGATGGCGCTTTTATTGGATCTCGCTGTATTGTTGTTGAAGGTGTTAGAGTAGAAAAAGAAGCTGTCCTTGGAGCCAATGTTTGTTTAACTGCATCTACCAAAATAATAGATGTTACAGGAAGCGAACCTAAAGAGTACAAAGGTTTTGTACCTGCGCGTTCTGTTGTAATTCCTGGTAGTTACACTAAAAAATTTGAAGCAGGAGAATTTCAAGTTCCTTGTGCTTTGATTATAGGAAAAAGAAAAGCATCTACCGATTTAAAAACTTCTTTGAACGATGCTTTGCGCGAATACGACGTTGCAGTTTAAAAAAAATAAAATGGTTAAGTTTTCTTGTGTAATAATTACTTTTAATGAAGAAAGACATTTAGAAAAATGTTTAAAATCTTTAGTTGGTATTGTTGATGAAATTGTTGTTGTAGACTCTTTATCTACAGATAATACTAAAGCAATATGCCAAAAGTATAACGTAGTATTTATTGAGCAAGCCTTTCTTGGATATTTAGAACAAAAGAATTTTGCATGTTCTAAGGCTACAGGAGATTATATTGTTTCTTTAGATGGCGATGAAGCTTTATCTAAAAAGTTGCAAGAGGAAATTTTGAACTTAAAAAACAGCGTAAATTCTTTGGAAGATGGTTATGTCGTAAGCAGATTAAATAATTATTGTGGCCAATGGATTAAATATTCTAATTGGTATCCGGACAAACGTTTGCGGATTTTTAAGTCAGGAAGTGGCCAATGGAAAGGCGGAAATCCGCATGATTATTTCGAATTATATTCTGGTAAAACCTCAAAATTCATAAATGCAGATATTTTGCATTGGGCATACGATACGAATACCGAACATTATTTAAAAGTTGATAATTTTACTACAATTGCAGCAAACAGCTATGTTAAAAATAGTAACAAAAAAATAGGAATACTTACGATAATTTTAAATCCTATTTGGAAATTTATTAAAAACTATTTCATAAAAAAAGGTGTTTTAGATGGTTTGAATGGATTGATAATTTGTGCATTTGCCTCTTTTGGCACTTTTTTAAAGTATATCAAAATTAGAGAGTTACAACAAAATAAAAAAAAATGAAAATAGGATTTGATGCTAAACGATTTTTTCATAATTCTACTGGTTTAGGAAACTACAGCCGTGATTTTATTCGGATATTAAGTACCTTTTTTCCAGATAACCATTACATTTTATATAACCCTAAGAAATCGAACAGACAATTTTCTAATCCAAACGGAATTGCGGTAACCGAGGCAATTCCAGATTCTTTACTATTTAAAAAACTAAGCAGTTTGTGGCGAAGTACTTTTATAAATTCACAATTAAAAAAAGATAAAATTGAAATTTTTCACGGATTAAGCGGTGAATTGCCATTTGGAATATCTAATAAAATAGCAAAAGTAGTTACTATTCACGATTTGATTTTTGAACGCTATCCAGAATTATATTCCTTTTTTGACAGAAAAATTCACTTTTCTAAATTTAGTTATGCTGCTAAGAAAGCAGATGTAATTATTGCCATCAGTGAACAAACAAAGTCGGATATTTTAAAATACATTCCGAATATCGCATCTCAAAAAATTAAAGTAATATACCAAGGTTGCAACGAAGCATTTAAACTAGAATATTCTGAAGAACGAAAAAATGAAATTCAGAAAAAATTTAATTTACCAACCCAATTCTTATTAAATGTTGGCACTATTGAACAAAGAAAAAATGCGTTGCAAATAGTTAAGGCTATTGAAAACATAGATACTACGTTAGTCTTGATTGGTCGCAAAACCGAATATTACAAAGAGATTAAAAAATGCGCTAAAGAGAAAAATATAAAAGATAAAATCAAACATCTTAAAAATATAACGACAGAAGAGTTAGCTATAATTTACCAATTAGCTACGATTTTTGTTTATCCATCTATTTTTGAAGGTTTTGGCATTCCAATTATTGAAGCTTTATATTCTAAAACATTGGTAATCACCAATAAAGACGGTGTTTTTAAAGAAGCTGGTGGCGAAAATAGCATTTATATAGATGTGCAATCTACCGAAGAATTGACAGAAAAAATTGACTTTTTATTAAAAAATCCAGAAACAAGAATAGACTTGGAAAATAAAGGTTGGCAGTTTGTACAAAAGTTTAATGATGAAACCATTGCCAATCAAATTCATTCTATTTATGACGAGTTAGCTATTGAAAAAAAAATAAAACCATGACCGTTATACTAGTTAATACTCAAAAAGGATGGCGTGGCGGCGAAAGACAATTGGCTTGGTTGATTGAAGGTTTAAAAGAAAGAAAGTACAATCAAATTTTAATTTGCCGAAAAAATAGTGCGTTTGAAGAATTTGCAATTTCCAATAACCTAGAATATCATTCCTTTAAAATAACATTTTACAACCTACCCTCTTTGGCATTGGCGTTAAATAAAATAATTAAAAAAGAGAAAAATAAAGTTGTGGTAGATTGCCACGATTCTAAATCGCATACCATTGGATTATTAACTAAATTATTATTTACTAAAAAATTTAAATTGTTAGTTCACAGAAAAGTAATTTTTACTATAAAAGGTTGGTTTAGCTCCAAAATAAAGTATTCTTACAAATCTGTAGATAGCGTTATTTGCATTTCTAAAGCAGTTGAGAAAGTAATAAAAAGTAACGACAGCAAACTTCGAACGGTTGTAATACACGATGCCATAAAACCAATTTTTTTAGAAAAATCTGATTTTTTGATTAAAAAAACGAATAAATCCAATGCGACTTTCATAGGTTATATTGCAGCATTAACTAAAGAGAAAGACCATATTACTTTTTTAAAAACAGCACAAAAATTATCAGATAGTAATCCAAATTTTCATTTTGTAATTATAGGAATTGGAGTATTAAAAAACGAATTAGAACAACTTTGTAGCGATTTAGGAATTGAAAATAGAGTGACTTTTTTAGGCTTTCTGGATAATTTAAATGAGGTTATTCCGCAAATGGACGCCTTGCTATTTACTTCAAAATCAGAAGGATTAGGATCTACAATTTTAGATTTTTTTATGGCTAAGAAACCAGTAATAACGGTAAAAAATGGTGGTTCTGAAGAACTCGTTTTTAATAACAAAACCGGATTTATCACAGATATTGGTAATGTAACTGCATTAACCAACTATTGTTTGGATGTCTTTAGCAACCCAGAAAATACTAAAAGAATGGTTGAAAATGCTTTTGAATTTGCATCTCAAAATTTCAATGTCAATAAAATAGTGGATGCAACCATTGCAGAATACCATTATCTCGTTAAAGAATAATTATTTTTTTACTATTCCTTTAGCAATGAATGTAACCGAATAATTTCTGTTATATTCCCGAATCGCAAAGTTCTTTTCCCAAGTTTCTTTTGTGGCATAACTTCGTTTATGGTCTAAATGCACACAAATTGCATTGTACCTAATTTGTTTAGAAAACAAACCGAAATTAAATAATCGTTCGCCCAATTCCCTATCTAAACCTCCATATTGCATGTCTTCATTAAACCCGTTCACAGCAAGTAAATCGGCTTTAAAACAAGAGGTGTTGTGACCATTGAAGGTTCTTTTAGTTGGTGTTAGCCAATTTAAAAAATGTGCAAGTCCTTTATTTTTGGTGAGTTTTGTGATTTTAAAATTTGCCTTTAAACCATTTTTTATTAGCCATTTTATAGAAAAACAATCTTGATTTTGAATGTTTTCTTTAGAGATTTTATTTGAAATATCCATTGGTAATTTGAAATATCCACCAGAGAGAAAAAAGCCAATTTCTTTATATTTTAAATGCGTTGCAACAAAATCTTGTCTTGGTATGCAATCTCCGTCACTAAATAATAAATAATCAGATTTTGCCGCCAATATTGCCTTGTTTAAAATTTTACATTTCTGAAACCCATTGTCTTCATGCCAAATATGTTGCACTGAAAATTTAAAAGAATCAGAAAATTTATCCAATACTCTTCTGGTTTTTTCATCAGAACCATCGTCTGCAATAACCAATTCAAAATCAGATTCGGTTTGATTACTATAACCAACCAAAACTTTTTCAAGCCAAGATTCTGAATTGTAAGTAGTAATTAAAACGGATAATTTCATCTAAAATTAAAAAACGAAAATTACTACTTTTTATAAAATATCAAACCATAAATAACCAATTATTGCTTTGGATTCAGATTTAATAATTATCTTAAAAAATATATTTTCAAATCAGTATCTTCGCAAAACAAAATAAACTATATGAAAGTCGCAGGTTTTACCATCGTTCGCAATGCAATTAAATACAATTATCCTATTGTAGAAGCTATTGAATCTGTTCTTCCAATTTGTGATGAGTTCGTTATTGCTGTTGGTAATTCTGATGATGGTACGTTAGAATTAATGCGAAGCATACCATCTGAAAAGATACGAATAATAGAAACTATTTGGGACGATACACTTCGTGAAGGCGGAAAAGTATTGGCTAAAGAAACAAATAAAGCATTTAAAGCTATTAGTAGCGATGTAAGTTGGTGTTTTTATATTCAAGGTGACGAATGCATTCATGAAAATTATTTACCCGTTGTAAAAAAAGCGATACAAGATAATTTGAATAATAATAAAGTAGAAGGTTTACTTTTTAATTACAAGCATTTTTATGGATCGTATGATTTTTATGCAATCTCAAGAAATTGGTACCGCAAAGAAATTCGTGTAGTAAGAAATTTACCTGGAATTTGTAGTTATAAAGATGCACAAGGGTTTCGATTGGATGGCAGAAAATTGCATGCCAAACAAATTGATGCCGAAATTTACCATTATGGTTGGGTAAAACCGCCTGAAGGATACACCTTAAAATTTAGAGATTTTAATAAACTTTGGCATTCTGACGAAGTGGTGAATAAAAAATTTGATGCAACTTATGTTTTTCAATACGATAATGCAGGAAAATTGCACCATTTTGAAAGTTCACATCCAAAAGTTATGCAACAAAGAATTGATCAAGTTAATTGGAAGTTTGATTTAGATCCAACTAAAGTAAAGTCAAAAACAAAATTTAAATATAAAATTTTAGATTTTATCGAAAAACTAACCGGATACCGATTATTTGAATACAAAAACTACTATAAATTGTAAAAATTAATGCGCTTTACCAGCGTGTTTCCATCTTTTGTGTGTCCATAAATAAAATTCTGGTTTGTCCAAAATTTGTTCTTCTGTTCTTTGTAAAAATAAATCGGTAAGCTGGTAATCTGGAACAGAACGAACATCTTCAGAAAAAACTTCAAATTCTCCTTCGTAATAACCACGACCTACTTTTCTGGTACGAACATAAATCACATTCATATCAAATTGTTTAGCTAACATTTCTGCACCTGTATGAACAGGAACTTCTATTCCCATAAATTTTGTCCAATATACTTTGGGTTTTACTTGTGGCGATTGATCGCTTGCAAAGCCATAAATTCCGCGTTTGTTGTTACTTTCATTTTCGGTAACCACTTTAATGGTTTCTTTAGAATCTAATAATGTTGCTTTGTGCTTTGATCTAATTTTGTGAATTAATCTGTCAAAGTATTTATTGTTTATTTTTTTATAGATGGCAAATCCTTGAAAATCTAAAAATTTATTCATAGAAACAGCCCATTCATAACTACCATAATGCGACATAAATAATGCGATACTTTTTCCCTTTTTTTCTAAATTTTTTAAAACCTCTAAATTGGTAAGTCGGTATCGTTTTTCCATTTCTGCTTGCGACATGGTTCGAGTTTTAGTCATTTCTAAAAAAATATCGCACATGTGACTGTAAAACTTTTTCTCAATATCTTTTCTTTCTAAATCAGACAAATGTGGCAAGGCTAAAGCCAAATTTTCTCGAACTACCTTTCTTCTGTACCCGATAACATGGTACAAAAGAAAATAAATAAAATCAGAAAGTTTATACAATATAGGAAAAGGCAGAATCGAAATTAGAACGATTATGGGATATACCAATAAATAAGCCAGTAACTGCATGGAAAAATTTTTTATCAAAAATACAAATTTTATTTTCTTTTAATTGTATGTTTTAAACTTTCAAACCTTATTAGTAATGAATATCTTTGCATATTATTAGAAATATGGAAGATATCAATAAAGAAGTACATAACGCTTTTGAAATAATTCAAAATGGCGGAATAATTTTATATCCTACGGACACCGTTTGGGGAATTGGTTGCGATGCAACTAATGCAGATGCTGTTGCTAAAATTTATAATTTAAAAAAACGTATCGAAAGTAAAAGCATGATTTGTTTGATAAATGGAGAACGAATGATGTATAATATTTTTAAAGAAATACCAGAAGTTGCTTGGCAAATTATGGATTTGTCAGAAAATCCTACAACATTAATATTAGATAATCCTAGAAATGTTACGCCAGCTTTAATTTCTGATGATAAATCTTTAGGAATTCGGTTAATAAAAGAACCTTTTTGCTACAAATTGTTAGAACGAATGAAAAAAGCAATAGTTTCTACTTCTGCAAATGTTACTGGCATGCCTACGCCAAGATCATTTAAAGAAATTGATCCCGTAATTTTAACAGGAGTGGATTATATCGTTAATTTAAACAGAGATAAAGTTTGTAGTAAACCTTCTACCATTATAAAATTAAGTTTAGACAATCAAGTTAAGATTATTAGAAAGTAAAGTTTTAATAAAATCAGAATCACGACATATAGATTATACAAATGAATCATTCTCAAGCGCTTCAAAACCCCATTTTTAAAATCATAGCTCAAGCAAGCAAAGGATTAAACGTTGAAACCTATGTGATAGGTGGTTTTGTTCGCGATTTTTTATTGCAACGTGATTTTAAAAAAGATATTGATATTGTTGCTGTTGGATCAGGAATTGATTTGGCTTTGCGAGTATCTGAACTTTTATCAAATAATCCAAAAGTACAAATTTTTAAAAATTATGGTACGGCAATGCTTCGGTTTAATGATATGGATATTGAGTTTGTTGGCGCGCGAAAAGAATCGTATAATCGAGACAGCCGCAACCCAATTGTTGAAGATGGATCTTTACAAGACGATCAAAACCGGCGGGATTTTACTATCAACGCTTTGGCAATATCCTTAAATGAATCTAATTATGGCGATTTGCTCGATCCGTTTAATGGTATTTTAGATTTAGAAAATAAGCTTATCAAAACACCGTTAAATCCAGATATCACCTATTCTGACGATCCGTTGCGAATGATGCGTGCTATTCGATTTGCAACCCAACTCAATTTTATTATAGAATCCCAATCTTTAGAAGCAATTACGAGAAATTCAGAACGAATTAAGATAATATCTGGCGAACGAATTGTAGATGAACTTAACAAAATTCTAGAAACACCAAAACCTTCTGTCGGATTTTTACTTTTATATAAAACTGGTTTGCTTGATTTAATTTTACCAGAGTTGACTGCTTTAAATAATGTAGAAGAAATTGAAGGTCATACCCACAAAAATAACTTTTATCATACGTTAGAAGTTGTAGATAATATTTGTCCTAATACCGCTGATATTTGGCTGCGGTGGTCGGCTTTATTGCACGATATAGGAAAAGCACCAACAAAACGTTTTACAAAAAAACAAGGTTGGACGTTTCACGGCCACGAATTTTTAGGCGGAAAAATGGTGAAACGATTGTTCGAAAGGTTGCACATGCCACTAAATAACAAATTAAAATTTGTACAAAAAATGGTAATAATGAGTTCGCGACCAATTATTTTGGCAGACGATGTTGTTACAGATTCTGCAGTTAGACGATTGGTTTTTGATGCCGGTGAAGATGTAGAACATTTAATGACTTTGTGCGAAGCAGATATTACCACTAAAAATCCGGCAAAATTTAAAAAATACCATAACAATTTTGACATTGTAAGAAAAAAAATTAAGGAAGTAGAAGAGAAAGATTCTATTAAAAACTTCCAACCTCCAATTTCTGGGGAGCAAATTATGGCACTTTTTAATTTAAAACCAGGAAGAGAAATTGGAACTTTAAAAGAAGCTGTTAAAGAAGCTATTTTAGAAGGAATAATTCCGAATGACTTTGAAAAAGCACAAGAATTTGTACTAAAAAGAGCAGAAAAAATGGGTTTAAAAAAAGTTTAACGCTTGTTTTTAACAAGACGAAATCAAATGAAATACCTTTATCGCTCAAGATACTTTAATAAATGAAATCAAATTTTACAACTGTAGCAAAAACCGCATTAGTACTAGTTTACTTGGTAATTGTTGCTGGCGCTTTAGTAAGAATGACTGGTTCTGGAATGGGTTGTCCAGATTGGCCAAAATGTTTTGGATATTACATTCCGCCAACGGATATTAAGGAATTAACTTGGCAAGAAAACCGAAGTTTCGAAAAAGGACAAGTAATTATAAAAGACGAAAAGTTATTAGTTGCAGATGCTGATTTTAAAACTTCAAAAACTTTCAATCCTTCAAATTGGAGAAACTATACCAAACACGATTATGCCATTTTTAATCCTACACATACTTGGATTGAATATTTAAATCGTTTAGTTGGTGCTTTAGCAGGATTAGTTGTTTTAGCCATGGCAATTTTATCTGTTTGGAAATGGAAAAAAAATAAAAAAATAACTCTCTTATCTTGGTTTACTACCTTTTTAATGGGATTTCAAGCTTGGCTTGGTGCAACAGTAGTTTATTCTGTTTTAAACCCAGTAAAAATCACGTTACATATGGTTGTAGCTTTGGTAATAGTTGGGATATTATTATATATAATCTACCAAAGTAAAGAAGAAAAAATAATTACAAAACCAAGCAATACGTTTAAATTAATTGTTGTTTTAACTTTAGTTTTAAGTATTATCCAAGTAGTTTTAGGAACGCAAGTAAGACAGTATGTTGACCACCAAGTTGATATTTTTGGATATAACGAAATGCACAAAGTTTTAGAAAATCCTACGATTACGTTTTATGTTCATCGTTCTTTTTCGATACTAATATTTCTTTCGAACTTCTATCTGTTATATTTAAATAAAAAAAATGCGCTTGGTTTAGATAAAATTAATTGGATTATAGTTTTAATTGGTTCAGAAATAGCAACTGGAATTGCTATGTATTATTTCGATTTTCCTTTTGGTTCGCAACCAGCACATTTAATAATTGCTTCACTCCTATTCGGATTTCAATTTTATCTTTGGCTTCAGGTAAATTCGAACAAGCAAATAAATTAAAAATAAAAAAATCCTATAAATAAATTTTATAGGATTTTTAATTTGAAAATAAATCTGGGAAAAATTTATTCTCTAAACTTGCATTGTTTCAAAATTTGGTAGTTTTATCGTATCTAAAATCTTATCTTCTAAAAGATTTGCCCAAGTTTTTATATACAAAATAGTATCTAAACGATTGTTTCTGTTTAAGAATTTTCCTTTTTCTAATTTAGAAAGCACTTCTTTATCAGAAAGCCATTCTAAATTTCTTAAATCTTGTTGGTTAAATCCATAATCCATCATACGTTCAATTATCATATCCATCGGATAACCAGAAGTCGGGCAATAATCAATTAATTGTTCCGACCAATCGCCACGTTTTTCTAGTGCATATTTCTGAATTTCTGCACGTGAAAAGGAGGTAATTGTTTGCGCTAGATTTCCGCAATTGCAACTTCCCATATGTCCCCATTCGTATCTGTGTCCGTTAGAAAGTTGTTTAGCAGTATTTCGTAATGCCGAAATTATTTTAATTGTAGGTTGTGCCATTCTTTATAAAATTAAAAACGTTGTATTTAATGGTTAAAATTAAGAAATTACAGCGTACCAAATTTTAAATTAAACCTATTTAACTATTGTTCAACTTTATTAAATTGTGAAGTTAATATTAAATCGTATTTTTGCAAATGGACTATATTGTCTTATCCTTTCTTTAGTTATAAATGTCTAAACTCGCAGCAAAAGATAAATTCTTAGATTTATCTGATTATGGAAGACCTTTCGGAAAAGTTCTTGCCAATAGTTTAAAGAATACCTTTTTTACACCAATTCATGTAACCTTACTTTTCGGAATTTCTGGATTAATTGCGTTGTATTGCATTTTTACTTCTAATTATTTTGCAGCCAGCTTTTTTATTATTTTAAAATCTGGAATTGATGCAGCCGACGGAGAATTAGCGCGATTAAAGAAAACACCATCTTATGTTGGTAGGTATTTAGATAGCATTTTTGATATAATCCTAAATTTATTATTATTATTAACCATTTGGTATGTTACTAATGGTAATTTACTGTTTACGTTATTGGCTTTCGCCGGAATTCAGTTGCAAGGAACATTATACAACTATTACTATGTGATTTTAAGAACTAAATCTGTTGGTGGCGATTCTACTAGTAAAATATTTGAATATAAAACGCCGAAAGCTTTACCTGGTGAAACACAAAAATGGGTGAATATTTTATTTATTGTATACCAAATTGTGTATGGTGTTTTTGATAAAATAATTCATGCTTTAGATAAAAATGCGTATAAAGTAAAAAATTTTCCGAATTGGTTTATGACTTGTCTTTCTGTGTATGGCTTAGGATTTCAGCTGTTAATTATTGCTGTTATGCTTCCGTTTGGATTAATAAATTGGATTATTCCGTTTTTTATTGTGTATAGTTTGTTGCTTTTTGTCTTTATTTATATCCGAAAAGAATTCATAAAATAAGTATTAATTAAGCTCTATTTCATTGCAATAACAATTCTGTAAATTTCAATAAAAAAGATATAAGATATAAATTATTTAATAATTGCAACTTTGTAAAAGAACAAGGAAAACATTATTAATTAAAAACTAAAAGCTATGCCAAATTCAAATGAAATGAAAGGTAATTGGGAACAATTAAAAGGAAAAATCGAGCAAAAATTTGCTGAAGTAACAGAAGATGACTTGATGTTTGAAGAAGGAAAAGAACAAGAAATGTGGGGAAAACTTCAAGAAAAACTTGGGAAAACAGAAAAAGAAATTAAATCTTTATTTGATTAAATAAAATTTGTTTCGAAAAAATCCGATAGGTAAATTTACTTATCGGATTTTTTTTATTCTAACCACAACTTAAAATCGGAAACCCTTTCTCTTGCAACAATAATTTCTTCTTCTTTAAAGGTTGGTAAAATAACTTTTAAACGCAAATTGCTGTGCATCTGAATTTCTCTAATTGCTTTTAACGGAATAATGAATTTGCGATTTACTCTAAAAAAATCTTCCGAATTTAATTCGGTTTCAACAGATTGTAAAGTTTCATCCATCAAATAATTTCTATTTTCGGATGTATGAATGTAAGTT
>JBLIJW010000057.1:0-16493 GCA_047636155.1 Flavobacterium sp.
TTTGGGATTTTTTCAGTGACCTTGACTGGATTCAAACCAGTAACCTCTTGAGCCGTAATCAAGTGCGCTATTCAGTTGCGCCACAAGGCCTTTTTTGTGAGTGCAAATATAAGTATAAATATGTAACTTGCAAACGATATTTAATTTTAAAACAGAAAAAATGCCAATTAAAAAATATATACGTGATATTCAGGATTTTCCTAAAGAAGGAATTTTATTTAAAGATATTACGCCGTTACTTTTAAATCCAAAAGCCACAGAAGAAACTTTAATTTTATTATTAGAAAATATAAAAGACTTAGAAGTTGATAAAGTAATTGGGATAGAAAGTCGTGGTTTTTTCTTCGGAACCTTGCTTTCCCAGGAATTAAACGTTGGATTTATTCCGGTAAGAAAACCAAACAAATTACCTTTTGAAACTATTTCTGCTTCTTATGATTTAGAATATGGCACCGATTCTTTAGAAATTCATGCAGACGCAATTCAAAAAGGAGATAAAATTTTAATTCACGATGATGTTTTAGCTACAGGCGGAACAATGAAAGCAGTATGTGAATTGGTTGAAAAATTGGGTGGAGAAGTAGTGCAATGCAATTTTATTATGGATTTGACCTTTCTTAACGGAAAGGACAAACTAAAGAATTACGAAGTAAGTTCTGTTATTTCTTATTAGATTCTAAACTTTTAGTAGTTACAAAATACCGCCAACCTATTATTGCCATTTGCAACTTGCTAGCTTTCGTTAAATCCAACCCTTTTTTGGAATAACTAGGAAGCAGCAATTTATTTAATTTGGCTAAAAAGGTATACATATTTTTTTATACAAAGGTAAGTAATAAGAGAAAGCAAAAAAAAATCCATTCTGCGGAATGGATTTTTTAATTTATTGTTTCTTGGTAGTTTGCTTTTCTTGAATTTGTTTTTTAGCTTTTTCTAATTCTTCTTTAGCTTTCTGCATTTCTTCCTTGGCTTTTTTCAATTCTTCTGTAGCCGTTTTCATTTCATTTTTGTCGTTACCAAATGTTTCACCAAACTTTTCTTTAAAAGCATTCAAATCATTTTTATATCTAAAATCAAAAGCTTTGTCAGAATCGAAGGACTTGCCGAAAACAAAATTATTTTCTTTGTTATTTTTTAACATTTCTTCTAATTGTTCTTTAGTATAATCGTCTCCACCTTCAATTATTTTTCCGTTTTCAATAATAACTGGTTTTTTTCCTTCGGATCTAATTTCTTGACGAACAGACATTCCAGATTTTTTTCCTTCACCAGGAAATTGAAACGAACCCGAATTATTCTGATTACTTTGCATCTGAAATTTTTTCAAAACATCCTCTATATTCCCAAAATTGCTTGCAAATCCTGAATCAGAATTTGTGTTTTCTCCAAATCCAATGAAATCTCCATTTTTTGAAAAAATAATATCATTTATAGCATTTACATTGCTATAATTCAAATCTCCTTTGTTTCCTTTTCTATCCTCATAACTCACTTTTATGGCGGTTATTTCGTTTTTAGAATTTCGTTTAACATCTTTGTATTTTATCGTAATTCCTTTTTCTGCCATAGCTTTTATATCGTCTTTCATTTCTTGTTCAGACGTGTCTTTGTTCCAAGTCATTACCACATCATCGGCATTTGCATTTTCAGAATTGGAAAAAAGATTTCCTTGAGAAAAACCTAGCTGCGCGCTTAGAAACAAAACTAGAATAACACGGAACTTAAATCGAACTAAATAGTTTGTCTTCATGATTTTAAAAAATTAGAATATTACCTCACAAATATATTAGGTGTTTCGATTTAGAAAAAACAGATTTGCAAATTTTTAACTTTTAAAATAGAAAACCACAATTCACAAATTTTCATTGAAGCAAATATTTGTAAATTGTGGAAAAAAATAACTAATCAATTATCAACCAATTTTTTTTATTATTTTTTTGTTTCTTTTGATGATAAGTTTCCACTTGCTTGCTGTATGCATCCATTTGTTTTTCAAAAACTTCCATCTCCTTTTCAAAGACTTCCATTTCTTTTTCGAACGGTTTCATTTGTTCGTCAAAATTGGCCATTTTTTCAACCCATGCTGCAATTTCTGGTTCCAAGGCTTGCATCTTCTTTTCGAATTCGGCCATTTTCAGTTCAAATTTATCCCATTCTTTTTTGTTTGTTAATGGAGAACTAGTTGGAGCTTTTAATGCTTTTGGCAATACAGGAAAATTTGTGCCTTCCATATTAATTAATGGAGAAACTGGCGGAGTTGGCGGAGTTGGTGCAATAGGAAAATTAGTGTCATTATTTGTTTGAATTTTTATTTCGTATCCAAATTCTTTAGATAATTTTTCATCCACTACAAAACCTTCCATATTTGGAGCTTTCGTAAATTCAGTTTTTCCTGTTTCTAAATCAATATTTAGATAAATTGATTCAATTGGATTTATGCCTTTTTTTTCAGAAATTCCTTTGTTTCCTTTTTTGTCTTCAAATTCAATTTTTATTGAAATAATTTCATCTTTAGAATTTCTTTTAATTTTTGAAACTTTATACTCAATTCCATCTTTTTTTAAATCAATTTCATCTTTTTTTAATTCTTCATCTGTAGTAGTACTCAATGTAATTATTCCATAAGATACTAATTTAGTTGTTGCAGCTACGGTATTGGTTTCTGACTTCTTTTTTTTCTCTTGAGCAATAACTTTTACCTGAAAGAGAATTACAAAAGCAATTATTGCAGGAATTATTACTGCGTATTTCTAAAAGTTTTTCTTGTTGGATTGATTTTTGTTTAACATAACGATTCGTTTTTTGATTAATGATTGATAAAATTGATTAGTAATGGTTAGTTGGTGCTGATTAAGCACCACTTTTAATAATGTTTTTTGATAATTCACTGAATTTGAAACTTGTAAAGAAGCAAAATTATCTGCTATATATTCTAAATTTTGTAACATCTCTTTTCGGTAAAACCACATAATCGGATTCATCCAAAAAAAGACGCAGAATAATTTTGCCAGTAAAACATCTAAGGAATGTTTTTGTAGAACATGAATTTTTTCGTGTTCTAAAATATGCTGTAATTCGGCTGTCGTAAATTGCGAACTGTTGTAAACTATATAGTGAAAAAATGAAAACGGATTTTGATTTTCAGGATGATCAAGTAAGATATAATTGGCATTAATACTTCTTACACCAATTCGGATAAATTTTAAAAAGGACAGTAATTCAATTATTATTTTCAGAAATAATACAATAGTAATTAATGCATAAACGGAATACATTATTTCATTCCAATTTAAAGAAGAAGGAATTTCTGAAGTAATCAAAACTTGATTAGAAACTGGAATTACAGAAGAAAATGTAGATTCCATTTCTATCGGATTTGGTTCCACCCAAACGGTTTTTGTAAAAGTTAATAACGGCAGTAGGATTGAAGCTACTAATCCGAAAAGCAGAAAATAGCGACTTTTAATAAAAAAAGTTTCCTTGCGCAACAAAAAGTAATACATTAAATAAAAACTAATTAGTAAACCATTTGCCTTTAAAAAATAAATTAATATCGCATCAATGACATTATTTTTTTTCTATTTGTGCCAAGATTTCGCGTAGTTCGTCAGCGGATATTTTTTGTTCTTCTGCAAAAAAAGATACCATATTTTTGTACGAGTTATCGAAGTAATTTTCGATGGTAGATTGCATGAATTTTTTGCGGTATTGTTCTAAACTAATTATCGGAAAATATTGGTGCGTTTTTCCAAATGCGTTGTAAGAAACGTATCCTTTTTCTTCCAAATTCCGAATCATCGTAGATAAAGTATTGTAATGCGGAACGTCTTCAGTGAATTCCGCCATAACTTCTTTTACAAAGGCTTTTTCTAGCTTCCATAAAATGTGCATTATTTCTTCTTCTTTGTTGGTAAGTTTTTGCATTTGATTTTTATTTAAAACAAACTTAAAACTAAAAATTTAGTTATACAACTATTTTTGTAGTTATATAACTAAATTTAACGTTTGAAACAAATTAGATTAGTTTTTCAAATACTTTTCTAAAAACTGATCTTGTTCCCAAAGCAAGTGCAAAATATTATCTTTGGCTGCATAACCATGTGCTTCTTTTGGTAGTAAAACCAATCTTACAGGCGCGCCAAGTCCTTTAAGAGCTTGAAAATAGCGTTCTGATTGTAGCGTAAAAGTTCCGGGATTATTATCGGCATCGCCATGAACAAGTAACAACGGTGTTTTCATTTTTGATGCATTCATAAAAGGCGACATTTCATTGTAAAGGGCTGGAACATCCCAATAATTACGTTGTTCGCTTTGAAATCCGAAAGGAGTTAAGGTTCTGTTGTAAGCGCCGCTTCTTGCAATTCCGCAAGCAAATAAATTAGAATGCGATAATAAATTAGCCGTCATAAACGCACCATAAGAATGTCCGCCAATTGCTACCTTTTTACGGTTAATAAAACCTAAATTATCTACTGCATTTATTGCAGCTTCTGCATCGTCAACTAGTTGTGTTATAAAAGTATCATTTGGTTCTGTTGTTCCTTCACCAATTATCGGAAAAGACGCATCATCCAATACGGCATATCCTTTAGTTACCCAATATACAAACGAACCATAATTTGGAAATGTAAATTCGTTTGCATTTTTATCATTTTGTCCAGCAGAATTTTTGTCTTTAAACTCCGCAGGATATGCCCAAATTAAAAGTGGTAATTTTTCTTTTTTAGTTTTGTCGTAATTTGCAGGTAAATATAAAGTTCCCGACAAATCAACACCATCTTTTCTTTTGTATTTAATTACTTCTTTATACACATTTTTAATACTTTCAAACGGATTTTTAAAAGCTGTAATTGGCGTTAGCTTCCCAGATTTTATATTTCTAAAATAATAATTTGGGTAATCGTTTTTTGACTGAATTAAAACTAAAATTTCTCCTTTTTTAAAATCTTCAATCGACATTAAATCTTCCTTTTTGTCCTGAATTTTAGAAGTATAAATTCGTTTAGTTTTTAATGTCTTTAAATTAAATTGATCGATAAACGGAAACTGACCTTCTTTGGTATTTCCGTCGCCAAGTAAATAGGCGTTTCCATTTTCTGTAGCAATTACATTTCTTCCGTATTCATTTTTTTTAGTTTCAAAATTACCTTGATCAGAGTAAATATCTTGCGAATTTCTATCAGAAATTATTTTTGGTGTTTCCTTTGGATTAGTAGGATTTATAATATACGTTTTGGTATTTCTAGTATCGTACCAGCTGTCGTAAACAATGGCGAAAGAATCATTTCCCCAACTAACTCCACCAAAGCGTTGATGTGTTTTCATCAAAGAAGTTGGCTCTGCATTAAAAGGCGCAGTCCATAAAAATACTTCGTCTCTAAAATCTACTTTATTTGCTTGATTTCCTTCATCTAAAGCTTCGACATAAACTAAAGTTGCTGCTTTGTCTGCGCGCCAATTCATACTTCTTTTTCCTTTTCTTACGGATGAAAAACCTTTAGGCATAACTTCCGATAACGGAACTTCGTTTACCACTTTTATTTCTTTTCCAGACAAATCATAAACAATCGACTTTTGCGGAAATCGGCTTAAAGGAACAATATAGGAATAAGGTTTTTGAATTGTAGTTAACATTAAAAAATTTCCATCTGGCGAAAAACTTTCTCCAGCATAGATATCTGAGGACATAAATAATTCAGAACTTCCATTAATTGTTACTTTGTGTAATTCAGATGTAACTAATGCATCAAAATTGGCTTCATCGTTTTTATTTTTTAATAAATCTTGATAGGTTCTATTTTGTGATTTTGAACCTTCACTTACAGAAATAGTTGGTCCTTTTGGGAAATCTAATTTTTCGTTAATTAAAGAAGGTCTGTTTTTAGGTAGAAATTTAACCAAGAGTGTTTGGCTATCTTTCAACCAGCTGTACGGATTTCCTAAATTGGCGTTTAAATTATCTGATGTTAGTTTTTTCGCAGTTGCAGTTGCAACATCGATAATCCATAATTCAACACCAGAATTATTTGTATTTGTAAAGCTAATGTTTTTTTCATTTGGTGACCAAGATATATTGGTTAACCTAGCATTTTCTGGCAATCCAATTACTTGAGTTTCCTCTTTGGCTGCAATTTTTCTTAATTTCAGATTATTAATATAAGAAACGGTACTCGAAATATTGGTAACAGGATTAATTCTTAAACCACCTAAACGCATTTCCTCCTGGTTTAAATCGGCTAATGTTTTATAGGTATTTCTATAACTCAAAAGCATGTATTCTTTTTTGGTATCCATACTTACAGATGGTGCGCGATTATAATTCGCAAGAGCGAGAATTTCAGCAGATGGCTTTTGGTAATTTAAATTTTCTTGTGCTTCTGCAAAAAATCCAAAAGCAGAAATAAATAGTAGTAAATACTTTATTCTCATAATAGTTTCAAATTTAATTTTGTACTACCAAAGTAAAACTTTCCATTAAAATAACGTAAAAAGAATAGTTATTTTTTTTCTATCGAATAAGTTTAGCAACCGGAAGTTTTTCTGCAGCTACCATCTTTTTTACTTTATATCCCATTGCAACTCCAATCAATCCCAGAATTCCCATAAAAATCCAGTTGATCTGATATCCGAAATTATCAATAAAAGTTAATCCAACTTTGGCACTCAAGATATGCGCCATACTAAAACTCATGGTAAAAATAGCCATGTATCTGCCTTCATGTCCTTTTGGTGCACGACTAATAGCGAAGGAATTGCTAAACGGAAAAGCCAACATTTCTCCAAAAGTCATGAACAACATCATAAAAATTAAAATGCCAACCCAAAAATTAATCAACAACAAAAACATACTTATTGCCATGGCCAAACATCCAAAATTTACAATAGTAACTTTGTTTATTTTTTTTCGTTCTAGAAAGCTCACGATCGGCATTTCTAAAAAGAAAATAATTAAACCGTTCATTGTTAGGTATAAACCTGTTTGAAATTCGGTTAAATTAAATTGTTGTTTGTGGTACAGAGGAATTGTGGTAAATAATTGAAAAAATAAAATTCCTGTAATCATGCAACTTCCTAAAAACAACCAAAAGGCTTTGTCTTTAAAGACGGAATGATTCAAAACAATATCGGGTTCTTTTTTGTCAATATATTTAGATTTCTTTTTTTCTTTAACCAAAATCATAAAAATGATAATTGCCAAAATACACGTTCCGCCATCTGCCCAAAATAGTCCGCCATAACCTCCATTCATAATTATTAATCCGCCTAAAGCTGGTCCGGCTGCAAAGCCTAAATTTATTGCCAAACGTACTAAGGTTAGTGCTCGGGTTCGGTTCTCTGGTTTAGCATACGCGCCAAGCGAAACAAACATTGCGGGACGAAACATGTCGGCAACGACCATAATTAAAAACATACCAATACATAAGCCTATAAAACTTGTAATATATTGCAGTCCAAAAAACATTAAACCGCTTCCTAATAAGCTAAATATCATTATTTTGTAAAAACCAACCTTATCGGATAATTTTCCGCCAAGCCAAGATCCAAGCATCGAACCACAACCAAAACTTACCAAAATCCAACCAACTTGCGAAAGTGAAAAATGCAAATCTTCTTTTAAATATTTAGATAAAAAAGGCAAAACCATTGTTCCGGCACGGTTTATAAACGTAACAAAAGTTAGTATCCAAATTTCTCTGGTAAAGCCTTTAAAACTATCTAAATATCTGTTGAATGCTTTTTGAATCATGATTTAATAAAACGCAAATTTACAATCTTTTTCACAGCTTAATTAGTAATTTCTTGTTATTGTGAAGTTAAAAACCAGAGGAATATTAGTTAACCTAAACTCAATTATATCAAGATTGGTAGTTAGTATTCTGTTTTTTTTATGAGAAAGTTTTATTGTATTTGTCTATTTTTGTAAATCGAATTTTTTAAACTTTTAATTCAAACTAATAAATTAAAAAATAATGAAGAATATCTTGTTATCTGTGCTTTTTGGAATAAGTACTCTTTGCAACGCGCAAGAAAAAACATCCAAAGAATTTCAAGACGAATTAAATTCAGAATATGCGGATGCAAAAAAAAGTCCGCTATTACCAGGCGATTTATCGCTTTTTAAAAGCTTGGATTTTTATCTAATTTCGGAGAAATTTATTGTGAATGCAAAATTCGTAAAGTCAAAAAAGCGCTTGGTTGTAAAAATGAAAACATCAACTAATCGCGTACCAGAATATAAAGTTTACGGAACATTGTTTTTTGAATTAGAAGGGAAACCGTTTCAATTAAACGTATATCAAAGTGTTCCGATTTCTAAAAATCCGGAATATGTAGATTATTTATTTTTGCCTTTTTCAGATCTTTCAAATGGCAAAGAATCATACATAGGCGGAAGATATATCGATTTAAAAATTCCAAATTCAGATACTCTTATTTTAGATTTTAACAAGGCATACAATCCATATTGTGCTTATAGTCCAAATTATTCTTGCCCAAAAGTTCCGTTAGAAAATGATTTAAAAGTATCTATTTTAGCTGGAGTTAAAAAGTTTCATGATTAATGTCGTTTGTAAATTTACATACGCATTCTTATTCTAAATCAGAAAAAGTTTTAGAAATTGTAAACCAATATCCATGGGATTTTAAAGAAGATTTTCCGACTTATTCCATCGGAATTCATCCTTGGTACATTTCAGAAAACCGATTAATAGAAGATTTATTAACCATTGAACAAAAACTTCGATTAACAGAATGTTTGGCGTTGGGCGAATGTGGTTTAGACAAACGAATTGAAATTCCAATGCAACTTCAAATTGAAATTTTTGAAAAACAAATACTGCTAGCAGAAAAGTTTCAAAAACCAGTTATTTTACATTTGGTGGCAGCATTTGATGAATTAATAGAAATTAAAAATAGATTACAAATTTCTGTTCCTATGATTGTTCACGGATTTTCAAAATCAAAAGAATTAGCCAAGCAATTAATGGATAATGGAATGTTTCTTTCTTTCGGAAAATATTTAATTCAAAACGAAAATTTAAAAGATGTTTTTTTATCTGTACCAGAAAATCGTTATTTTTTAGAAACAGATAGTTCCGATTACAAAATTGAAGAAGTGTATTCTTTGGTAGCAAAATATAAAAATCAGAATATTTTAGAAATTCAAAAACAAGTAGAAAACAATTTTAAGTCGGTTTTTACATCGGCAGAATTTTAAGATCAAATTATGGCAAAATGGCAAGAACGAGCAGAGTTATTATTTAAATCCGAAGGATTACAAAATTTAAAGAATGCACATGTAATGGTAGTTGGTGTTGGCGGAGTTGGATCTTTTGCGGCAGAATTTTTAGCTCGTGCTGGAGTTGGAACTTTGACCATTGTAGATGGAGATGTAGTAGATATTACCAATATTAACAGACAATTGCCAGCATTACATTCAACGGTTGGAGAGTCAAAAATTGAGGTAGTTGGCGAACGATTGTTAGATATTAATCCGAAATTAAATCTACACAAAGTGCATGAATTTTTGTCGCCAGAACGCGCATTTGAAATTATTACTCCAAATTTGGATTATGTTTTGGATTGTATTGACTCGGTTACGCCAAAAATAAATTTAATATTGGGAGCAAAACGCCAGCGTGTAAAAATAATTTCTAGTATGGGTGCAGGCGGAAAAATGTTGGCAAGCAAAGTTAAGGTTGCTGATATTTCGAATACGGTAAATTGTGTTTTTGCAAAAGCGATAAGAAAACGTTTAAAATCGTACAATGTTAATAAACTAAAAGTAGTCTTTTCTAGCGAAATTCAAGACGAAACCAGCCTGAAATTAACGGATGGTTCTAACTATAAAAAATCGTTTTATGGCACAAACAGTTACATGCCAGGACTTTTTGGCTTGTACGCAGCAGAAGCCGTAATTCGTTATATAATAAACAAAAAACAAAATGATTAATACTGTAATTTTTGATATGGATGGTGTAATTATTGATTCCGAACCAGTGCATAATTATGCCTATTTGCAACACTTTGCCGAATTAAATTTAGAAATTTCTGAAGAAATGTACGCCACATTTACCGGTAATTCAACCAAAAATATTTATGAAAGACTAAAATCAGAATTCAACTTAAATCAAGAAGTTACCGACTTAGTAAATACCAAGCGCAATTTTTTTAATGAAGCCTTTGACAAGAAAGAGGATTTATATTTATTAGAAGGCGTTTTAGATTTAATTCAAGATTTACACAAAAACGGAATGCAATTAGTTTTGGCATCGTCTTCCGCAAAAGTTACTATTGAACGAATTTTTAACCGATTTCAATTACACAAATATTTTACCCATATTGTTTCTGGTGAAGATTTTCCTAAATCAAAACCGCATCCTGCTATTTTTGAGCATGCAGCAAAATTATCAACTACGGCAGTTGAAAACTGTATAGTTATTGAAGATAGTACCAACGGAATTGCAGCGGCAAAAGCGGCACATATTTTCTGCATCGGTTACGATAGTTTTAATTCCAAATTACAGGATTACAGTCAAGCAGATATGGTAATTAAAGATTTTACGGAACTTAATTTTGAGAAAATTAATACTATCGCATAAAAAAAGCCTTCCGATAAGAAGGCTTTTTTATTAATAGCAATTACTATTTTTTGATTTCAACGTTAGCTTCGTCTTTAGTAACGTTCACATCCACTTTGTTTTGTCCGTTTTGATTTTCTACAGAAACTCCGTCCGAACCAATGGAAACAGAAGTTCCGTCTTGTTGAACAGAATCTTGTACTGTTACAACTTTTGTTGTCTCAATTGTTTCAGTAGTAGATGTTTCTGTATCATTTGATTCTTTTTTCCCACAAGAAATAGCTAATACCAAAGAAAAAGCACTTGCAATAATTAATTTAGTTTTCATACTTATTAGTTTTATATTGGGTGCAAGTTGGTTATTTTGACAGAAAAAGTTATTACATAATTTTAGAAAAAATTAACAACTTTTCTTTACAAATGGCAACTATTCATCTGAAAAACTAAATAAAATCGTTTTATTACTTCTAATGAATATATATATGATAATAGACTAATTATTAATTTATTATTAAAATAATTTAAACGAATAGTATTTAAGAAAACGTTTTCGTAATAATTTAACATAAATATAATTCTTAATTTAATTTTCGAATCAAATTATTATATAGTTTTACACTCGAAATGAGACAACTTTTATACCTACTGACTTTTATCGGATTACTGCTTTCTGGCAGTTCAAAAACCTATGCTGGTTCGTCTAATTTTAACTCGCTTATTTTTTCTACATTTCAATCGAGACATGTCACGAGTATTACAGAAAAGCACAAAATTACTTTTAGTTTGCCAGATTGTACCGATTCGGAGGTTGAAGAAGACTTTATGGCAAAAGATTCTTTAGATTTTTTAAACACTACAACTAATTCTTTACGACTTTTTTCAGATAAAAATTGGAATTTTAATTTTTACTCTAAAATAGAACCAATTTTCATTGAAAATCAATTCTATATCGTACCAAACTTTTACGGTACGTCGCAGCCAATTTATTTGGTTATTCGCGTTATTCGTATTTAATACTTTAATTTTTCCGGCCTATAATTTCCAAATTTAAGATTTTAAATTAGAACAATCTTGTGTCTATTTTATTCTTCTTTTTCGGATTTTAGGCTTATTTTTTTATTAAAATTTCAACTTAATTTTAATTTCCCTAACCCAACTTAAAATGAAAAAAATTGTCGTAACAGGCATAATCGCCTTGTTTTACCTAACTAGTTGCGAAAAAAAGCAAGAAGAAAAAGAAGAAACTTTTAAATTTACAGTAACCAATCCGGTGCAAATTGATACTAGTTTCACCAAAGAATACGTATCGCAAATTCGATCCGTAAGAAACATAGAAATCCGTGCTCAAGAAAAAGGATTTTTACAAAACATTTATGTAGATGAAGGACAGACGGTAAAAGCGGGTCAATCGCTTTTCAAAATTATGCCTCGTATTTATCAAGCAGAATTACTTCGTGCACAATCAGAAGAAAAAGCTGCGAAAATTGAACTTTTAAATGCCAAAACTTTAGCAGAGAAAAATATCGTTTCCAAAAACGAACAAGCGATGGCACAGGCTAAATTAGAACAAGTGCAAGCCGAAGTAGCTTTAGCTAGAATTCACTTAGGTTTTACGGATATAAAAGCACCGTTTGCCGGAATTATTGATCGACTTCCTAAAAAAGTAGGTAGTTTGATAGATGAAGGCGAATTGCTTACTAGCCTTTCAGACAACAGCCAAGTCTATGCATATTTCAATGTTTCTGAACCAGAATATTTAGATTATAAACTCAATGTTGCCAATAGAGCAGACAATTCTGTTCGTTTGTTATTAGCTAATAACCAAGAACTTCCTGTTAAAGGAAAAGTTGAAGTTATTGAAAGTGAATTTGATAACGAAACCGGAAATATTGCATTTCGTGCTATTTTCCCCAATGGTAACCAATTGCTTAAAAACGGCGAAACTGGAAAAGTTCGAATGACAATTCCGTTAAAAAATGCTCTAGTTATTCCGCAAAAGGCGACTTACGAAATTCAAGATAAAATTTATGTTTTTGTTGTAGATAAAAATAACAGGTTAAAATCTCGCGAAATTACCATTAAAGGAGAAATGCCAGATTTGTATGTAATCGATTCGGGAATAAATGTAAACGATAAAATTTTATTAGAAGGCGTTCAAAAAGCCAACGAAAATGATAAAATTAAATTCGACTACAAAAATCCGAAAGAAGTGATTTCGCATTTAAAATTGTATGCAAATTAATCTATTCAATTCAAGAAAACATGTTTAATAAATTCATACAAAGACCTGTATTATCTATAGTAATTTCACTATTGATAGTCTTTTTGGGAACTTTAGCTTTGCTAGGTTTACCAATCACCCAATTTCCTTCTATTTCGCCACCAAAAGTTAATATTACTGCAGATTATCCTGGAGCAAATGGCGACTTGATGGTAAAATCGGTAGTAATTCCTCTAGAACGCGCAATTAATGGTGTTCCGGGAATGAAATATATCGCATCAGATGCTGGTAATGACGGAGAAGCTTCTATTCAAGTAGTTTTTAATTTAGGAACCGATCCAAACCAAGCAGCAATTAATGTGCAAAATCGCGTTGCATCTGTAATTAACAAACTTCCGCCGTTAGTGGTTCGTGAAGGATTAAAAATTACTCGCGAAGAACCAAATATGTTGCTTTACATCAACTTGTTTAGTAACGATAAAAAAATGGATCAGAAATTTCTGTTCAATTATGCCGATATTAATATTCTTTCGGATATAAAACGTATCAATGGAGTAGGAGTTGCAGACATTTTAGGAACTCGAGAATATGCCATGCGTATTTGGTTAAAACCAGATAGAATGCTAGCCTATAAAATTTCTTCTGAGGAAATTATGGAAGCCTTAAGCAACCAAAGTTTAGAAGCTTCTCCTGGAAAAACCGGAGAAAGTTCGGGTAAAACTTCTCAAACTTTTGAGTATGTTTTAAAATATTCCGGACGATTTACCACCAAAGAAGGCTATGAAAATATTGTTGTAAAATCGAGTCCAGATGGTGAATTGTTACGATTGAAAGATGTGGCAACGGTAGATTTTGGAAGTTCTATGTACGATATTTATAGTAGTATTAACGGCAAATCTTCTGCAGCAATTACCATCAAACAATCTTACGGAAGTAATGCAAGCCAGGTTATTGAAGACGTTAAGGCAAAAATGGAAGAAATTAAAGCCAAATCGTTTCCAAAAGGAATGGATTATGAAATTAGTTACGACGTTTCTAACTTCTTAGATGCATCAATAGAAAAAGTAATTCATACTTTAATAGAAGCTTTTATTTTAGTAGGAATTGTAGTATTCTTATTTCTAGGTGATTGGCGTTCTACTTTAATTCCTGCTATCGCAGTTCCAGTTTCGTTAATTGGTACGTTTATGTTCATGCAATTATTCGGAATTACTATCAATTTGATTACACTTTTCGCTTTAGTTTTGGCTATTGGAGTTGTAGTAGATGATGCGATTGTGGTTATTGAGGCAGTTCATGCCAAGATGGAAGAAGAACATTTGTCTGCCAGAAAAGCAACCCGAAAAGCGATGAGCGAAATTGGCGGTGCAATTATTGCCATTACTTTTTTAATGGCGGCAGTTTTTATTCCGGTAGCTTTTATGTCTGGACCAGTCGGGATTTTTTATCGTCAATTTTCAATAACTATGGCAACTGCAATTATCCTTTCCGGAATTGTTGCTTTAACTTTAACTCCTGCGTTGTGTGCGATAATTCTAAAAAACACCCATGGACAAGTTCGTAAGAAAACTATCTTGAATCGATTTTTAGACGGATTTAATAACAAATTCGAAAAATTAAGCGGCAGATATCAAAAAATATTAGGTTATTTAATTAACAAAAGAGCAGTTACTTTCGGACTTTTGATTGCTTTTTTAATCGGAATTTTCTTCATAAACAATAGCCTTCCAACAGGATTTATTCCTGGCGAAGATCAAGGAATGTTTTATGCCATTATCCAAACGCCACCCGGTTCGTCTTTAGAAAGAACTAATGAAATTGCAACCAAATTGCAAAAGGTGGCAGAACATGTAGATGGAGTAAAATCGGTTTCGGCTTTGGCCGGATACGAAATTTTATCTGAAGGTACAGGTTCTAATATTGGTACTTGTTTGGTTAATCTAAAAAATTGGCACGACAGAAAACATTCTGCTCAAGAAACGATTAAAGATTTAGAAGAACAATCTAAAAGTATTTCTGGTGCAGCTATCGAGTTTTTTGAACCACCAGCAGTACCGGGTTACGGCGCAGCAGGCGGATTCGAACTTCGATTGTTAGATAAATCTGGTTCTGGAGATTATAAAAAAATGGAAACCGTTGCAAAAGATTTTGTAAAGGAGTTGAACAAACGTCCAGAATTAAATTCCGTTTTCACCTTTTACAGCGCAAGTTTTCCCCAATACATGCTTCGAATAGATAATGATATAGCACAACAAAAAGGAGTTTCTATTGAAAATGCACTTACCACTTTATCTACTTTAGTTGGTAGTAATTATGAAACCAATTTCATAAAATACGATAGACAGTATAAAGTTATTGTACAAGCATCACCAGAATATCGCGCTTTACCAGAAGATATTTTGAAATTGTATGTAAAAAATAACCGAGATGAAATGGTACCTTTTTCTGCTTTTATGCATTTAGAAAAAGTGTACGGATTGTCTGAAATTACGCGTCATAATATGTACAATGCTGCAGAAATTAGCGGTTCACCAGCAATTGGTTACAGTTCAGGAGAAGCGATTAAAGCAATTCAAGAAGTTGCAGATAAAAAATTACCAAGAGGTTTTGGTATTGATTGGGCAGGAATTTCTGCCGATGAAGTTGGCCGTGGAAATGAAGCAATTTACATCTTTTTAATCTGTTTGGGATTCGTATATTTAATTCTAGCAGCACAATACGAAAGTTTTATTTTGCCATTAACCGTAATTTTATCGCTACCTGCAGGAATATTCGGAGCGTTTTTATGTCTGAAATTGTGCGGATTAAGTAATAATATTTATGCGCAAGTAGCTTTTGTAATGCTTATCGGATTGCTTGGCAAGAATGCTGTTTTGATTGTGGAGTTTGCTGCACAAAAACATAGCGAAGGAAAAACCGTGTTAAAAGCTGCAATGGAAGGAGCAGCTGTTCGATTTAGACCAATTTTAATGACATCTTTTGCATTTATAGCTGGATTAATTCCGTTAGTAATTGCATCCGATCCTGGAAAAATTGGAAACCGAACTATTGGAACTGCTGCTGCTGGCGGAATGTTGGTAGGAACCGTTTGTGGAGTTTTAGTAATTCCTGGTTTGTATTTTATTTTTGCCACTATTTCAGAAAAGTTTAAGCTTATAAAGAAAGAAGAAGAAAGTCCGTTAACTGAAGATATTGATACCTATGAAAACTAAGATAAAATTATTAATTTCTAGTTTGGGCATCTTTGTTATAGGATGCAATGCTCCAAAAGAAATGGTGGCTACATCTAAATTGAATGTTCCGGAAAGTTTTTCGACTTCAAACGATACCACAAACATGGCAAATCTTAGTTGGAAAAATTATTTCAAAGATGCCAACTTGGTTAATTTGATTGAAGTTGGTTTGCAAAATAACCAAGAATTGCTGATGACTTTGCAAGAAATTGAAATGTCTAAAAACGATATTCGTATCCGGAAAGGAATGTTGCTGCCTTCCGTTGGATTGCGTGCTGGTTTTGGTGCAGAAAAAGTCGGAAAATACACCAGTCAAGGTGCTGGCGATGCATCTACCGAAATTATTCCGGGAAAAGAAGTACCAGAATTATTAGGCGATTTGAATCTTTCTGCCGTTGCTCATTGGGAAGTGGATATTTGGAAAAAACTTCGAAATTATAAAAAAGCGGCAGTGCAAAG
>JBLIJW010000058.1:0-15905 GCA_047636155.1 Flavobacterium sp.
AAAAAGCTTCGATTTTGAATCGAAGCTTTTTTTAATGTTTTAGGTAGGTAAATTAAATGGTAATATGTCCCCAATTTTCACCACTTCTAATTCTTGCTATTTGCATTTCGCTTACGCCAAATTGCTTTGCAATCATTTTAATACGTGTTTTTCGGTTTGGATTTGCTAATATTTTTTTGATATGAATAACCTTAGTGACGCTTAATTTTCTACCGTCATTATTTTTATTAAATTCAATTAAATTCTTTTTAGCTTGTATAACATGCGGACTTCGTCTTCCATGTTCTAACATTTCTTCTCTAGTTGCCCATTTCAGATTACGATAATCATCGTTATCGCGAACATAATCTAAATGAAGAACATAAGTTTCCTCTTCCTTTGGTGTTGGTAAAAAATATTTAGCAATTAGCTTTCCTATAAAAACATGTTTGTTAAAAATTTTACCATCTATTTGTTTTTTATATCTAAAAATTCTATATCCATCTGCGGTACTTCCTTTTAGTAATCTAGAATTTTCAAAAGTATTTTCATAGCTGACCATTCGACCACGATTTGAAATAGAATATTTCATTTTTAGGCCTTCTGCGATCACTATTTCTTTAAACTCCTCTCCAGGAAATTGTCTAAACATAGTTTTCTTATTTAATTTGACTTAACAAATATACAAAATATAAAATAAACAATTAAAAATTCAGGTATTTATGTAAATTTTATACTAAATTAGAGGCTATGAATTCCCAATACGATATTGCAATACTTGGTGGTGGTTTAGCAGGTTTAACATCTGCGATACATTTAAAAAAAGAAGGCTTCAAAGTTATTGTAATCGAAAAAAATACCTATCCAAAACATAAAGTTTGTGGAGAATATATATCCAACGAAGTTTGGATTTATCTCAATGAAATAGGAATTAAACTAGACTCTTTGCAACCTGCAAAAATTGACACACTACATTTTTCTTTAAAATCTGGAAATGAAATTGAAATGAAATTGCCTATGGGAGGTTTCGGAATTAGCAGATATAGCTTAGATTTTTATTTATATAATGTAGCACAATCATTAGGAGTAATAATTATTCAGGATACGGTTCAAGAAGTTGTATTTGATTCTGATACTTTTAAAATATTAACTAAAAACAATAAAATAGTTGCAAATGTTGCTCTTGGAGCTTTCGGGAAAAGATCTAATTTAGATATTAATCTAAACAGAAAATTTATTAAAAAAAAATCTAATTGGGTTGGAATAAAAGCACATTATAAGGTTGATTTTCCTAAAAATATAGTAGGGTTATACCATTTTAATGGTGGTTATTGCGGAGTTTCTCAGATAGAAAATAACGTTGTAAACATATGTTATCTTGCAAACTATAAAGAATTCAAAAAATATAGAGATATTGAAGAATTTCAAGAAAATAGTATAAAACAAAACCACCAATTAAAGACTATTTTTAATAATGCAACCTTGGTAATGGAAAAACCACTTACAATTTCACAAATTTCATTTAACAAAAAAGAAACAGTGACTAATCACATTTTAATGATTGGAGATACTGCCGGATTAATTCATCCGCTATGCGGAAACGGAATGGCAATGGCAATTCATAGTGCAAAATTAGCAGCAGACGAAGTAACAAAATTTCTTCTTAAAAGAATCAACCGAAAGGAATTAGAACAAAACTATACTGCAAATTGGAAGAAAAATTTTAAAACAAGATTGGCTTTTGGAAGAATCTTGAGTAGTATAATTAAAAAAGAAAAAATAGCTGCAATCGCATTAGGAATTGCAATAAGATTTCCGATTATATTGCGATTTATTATAAGTAAAACGCACGGTAAAACGATATAACTACAATGATAAATACAAAATACCGTACAGACGAACCAGAAATCATGGATGATTTTGAAATGGAAGGTTTAATTTTACAAAATGCATTAGATAAAATTGCTAGTATAAACCGGTTACTCGGTGGAAATTCTGTTACTTTAGAAGGTATTATAGAACTTTTAAAAGGATTTCCAAAACAGCAAAAAATTACAATTGTTGACATTGGTTGTGGAAATGGCGATATGCTTCGGTATTTAGCAGATTATGCCACTAAAAATAATTTAATTTTCGATTTAATCGGAATTGATGCCAATAATTTTACTGTTAATCATGCAAAAAATTTATCTTTAAATTATTCGAATATTTCCTATTCTTGTGAAGATATTTTTCATGAAAATTTTAAATCTAAGAAGTTTGACATCTCTTTATGTACACTAACTTTACATCATTTTAAAGACGAAGAAATTATAAATTTAATGCAACTTTTTTATGATAATTCATTCATCGGAATTATTGTTAACGATTTGCATAGAAGCAAATTAGCTTATCGATTATTTCAAGCTTTATGTTTTGTTTTTAGGTTAAATCAGATGTCAAGACAAGATGGTTTGGTTTCTATTCTTCGCGGATTTAAAAAAGAAGAATTACTAAATTATTCAAAGCAACTAAAATTTACAAAATACACAATAGCATGGCGTTGGGCATTTCGATATCAATGGATTATTAAAAAAAAATAAAATGAGCGTAAAAATTATATCGGTTGCAAAACAACTTCCAAAATTTTTTAGAGAAACTAAAGAAATAATGCCTTTTTTAGATGCTTGGCTTACTGGTCAAGACGAACGATTTATTAAAAAAGTAAAAAAAATATTTGAAGGTGCCAACGTAGACAAACGGTATTCGATAATGGATCCAATTGAGGTTTTTACAGAAACATCTTTTGAAAAAAGAAATAACATTTACACTAGAGAAGTTATTGAATTAGGAGAAAAAGTGCTTGAAAAAGCGCTAAAACAAGCCAATTGGAAACCAGAAGAATTGGATTATATTATCACAGTAAGTTGCACCGGAATCATGATTCCGTCTTTAGATGCTTATTTAATAAATAAATTAAAACTGCGTCAAGATATTATTCGATTGCCAGTTACAGAAATGGGGTGCGTTGCAGGAATTTCTGGAATGATATATGCCAAAAATTTCTTGCAGGCTAACCCTAATAAAAAAGCAGCAGTTATTGCAGTTGAAAGTCCAACTGCGACTTTTCAGTTAGATGATTTTTCGATGCCAAACATCGTTAGTTCTGCAATTTTTGGAGATGGTTCAGCATGTGTTTTACTTTCTAGTTACGAATCAGACGAAGGTCCAAAAATACTAGATGAAGCAATGTATCATTTTTATGATAACGAACACATGATGGGCTTTGAACTTACAAACAATGGTTTAAAAATGGTTTTGGATATTGAAGTACCCGAAACTATTGCATCTCATTTTCCGTTATTTATTCATCCTTTTTTAGAAAAAAATGGACTTACCATCGACGATATTGATCATTTGATTTTTCATCCCGGCGGCAAAAAAATTGTGCAAACCGTTGAAGAATTATTTGCAGACTCTAATAAAAATATCAACGATACCAAAGAAGTTTTACGTTTATATGGTAACATGTCAAGCGCAACTGTATTGTATGTCTTAGAACGCTTTATGGATAAAAAACCAAAAAAAGGAGAAAAAGGTTTGATGTTAAGTTTTGGTCCAGGTTTTACTGCACAACGAATATTAATTGAATTTTAAAATGCAATTTTTAAAAATTTTAAATAAATTACCATACTCTAAACCATTTCTTTTTGTAGATGAAATTGAATCGGCTACAGAAGAAAAAATTGTCGGAAATTATACGTTTCCTGAAGATTCTTTTTTTTATAATGGTCATTTTAAAAATAATCCGATAACTCCGGGGGTGATTTTAACAGAAACAATGGCGCAAATTGGATTGGTTTGTTTCGGAATTTATCTATTAGGAGAAACTTTTACAGATAAAACCAAAATTGCTTTTACATCTTCAGATGTGCATTTTTTAAAACCAGTTTTTCCGAAAGAAAAAGTAACTGTTGTATCTAAAAAAATATATTTTCGATTCGGAAAATTGAAATGTGAAATTAAATTATATAATCAAAAACAAGAAGAAATTTGTAAAGGAATTCTTTCTGGAATGTTAGTCAATTAAAATTTGAAATTTGAAAAATAGAGTTGTAATTACTGGTTTAGGCGTTGTTTCACCAAATGGAGTTGGAGTTGCTGATTTTTTACATTCCATACAAAACGGAATTTCTGGAATTCGCCACGATTCCGAGTTAGAACGACTTAAATTTTCTTGTCAAATTTCTGGAAAACCACAATTAACTGAAGAAATAATTTCCAAATATTTCAGTGAGTTAGATTTGCGTAATTTTAATTCAACCGGAATTATGTATGGTGTAATTGCCGGCATGGAAGCTTGGTTTGACGCAGGATTATCTGTTGCAGAAAAAGATTTTCCAGATTGGGATTCGGGAACCATTTTCGGAACTGGAACATCAGGAATTGAAAAATTTCGGGAAAGTATTTATAAAATTGACAATTTTGAAACCAGGAAATTAGGAAGTACAGCCGTTGCACAAACCATGAATAGCGGCGTAAGTGCTTATTTAGGCGGAAAATTAGGTTTAGGAAATTGTGTAACCACTAATTCGTCTGCTTGCACTACTGGTGCAGAAAGCATTTTGATGGCTTTTGAACGAATTCAAAACGGAAAGGCAAAACGAATTTTGGCAGGAAGTACAAGCGATTCTGGTGCATACATTTGGGGCGGTTTTGATGCGCTTCGGGTTTGTACTTATAAACACAACGATTCTCCAGAAAACGGATCGAGACCAATGAGTAAAACAGCTTCGGGTTTTGTTCCTAGTAGCGGAAGCGGCGCTTTAGTTTTAGAAAGTTTAGAATCTGCTTTAGAAAGAAATGCAAAAATTTATTGTGAAGTTTTGGGCGGAAATAGCAACTCTGGCGGACAACGCGGATTAGGTTCTATGACAGCTCCAAATCCCGATGCAGTAATTAAATGTATACAAGATGCTTTAATTGATGCCAATTGTAAACCGGAAGAAATAGATACCATTAACGGACATTTAACTGCTACTTCAAAAGATGCTTTAGAAATAGAAAATTGGAAGAAAGCTTTGCAATTCAATATCGAGAACTTTCCGCCAATTAATTCTTTAAAATCTCAAATTGGTCACGCTCTTTCGGCATCTGGCAGTTTAGAAAGCGTTGCAAGTATTTTACAAATAAAGCATAATTTCATTTTTCCGAATATAAATTGCAGTGACTTACATCCCGAAATAGAAACGTTAATTGGTTCGAAAAATGTTCCAATAGAAAAAATTGAAAAAGAAATTACTACCGTTATAAAAGCAAGTTTTGGTTTTGGCGATGTAAACGCTTGTGTAGTTTTTCGTAAATTTACAAATTAAAAAAATATAAATGACCACAGACCAACGATTATTAGAGTTAAAAGAATTGATTACGCCTTATGTAGAAGACAAAGAAAATCTAAAAATACTATCTCTAGAAAGCGATTTTATTAAAGATTTAAAAGTAAATTCTGCTAATTTGGTGGATATTGTTTTAGATATTGAAGAGAAATATGCTATCGAAATTGATACAATATCTATGGAGAACATGACCAATGTGCAGTCTGCCTTAGATATTATTGAAAATAAATTAAGTTCTAAATGATAGGAAACGATGTAGTCGATTTAAATTTAGCCAAAAAGCAAAGTAATTGGCGAAGACCAAATTATTTACAAAAAATTTGTACTTCATTTGAAATCGCTGCTGTTCATTCTGCGGAAAATCCGGACAATTTGGTCTGGGAAATTTGGAGTAGGAAAGAAGCTGTTTATAAAATTTTACTTCAAAAAAAAATTAAAAAAGGATATTACCCCAAAAAAATTGAATGCCTAAATTTTGAAGAAATTGGAATTGTTTCATATGAAAACTTTACATTTTTCACTCAAACTAAAACAACGGATACTTACATCCATAGCATTGCAGTTGAAAACATTAAAGATTTTAATTTGATTAAGAAATCTATTCTAAATTCTAAAGTATATAAACTTAATGAAATTCCGTACCTAGTAAATAATGGCGTAAAATATCCATATACAAAAAGCCATCACGGCAATTTTGAAATTGATTTATACCTTAATAAATAAAATTAGCTTTTTTTTAAAATAAACTGTTTCTAAAAATGCATAAATTAAAACTATTAAAATTGCACTAATTTGTACACTAAATACCAATCATATCGGAATTTTTATTGCCTAAGAATTAAATTATTATACAGATGTCAATTTAGATGAAATTGTCCTCAATCCTGTTTGAGATAACTAGGAAGTTACATCAGGAAAGAAATTAGAATTAGGCGATGCTGAATTCGTAATTAATCCTTTTGAGACCGTTATAAGTTTAAATAACAAACAAAATAAAGTAAATGCAATTGCAGTATTTGCTATTTTACAAGAAGGCATAAGTAGTATTGTAACACTTAAAACTAGCGATTTAAAAAGATCAAAAGCATTAGAAAATAAAATATATGCATCCTACAAAGCAAGATATGAAGACGCTATTGTAAAACAAATAATCCAAAATGATGGTGGCGAAGGTAATTTAGAAATTTTGTATCCTGAAAAGTTAGGAATTTGGAACACTTTAGTAATTACAGAAGCTGATGTTACTTGGATTTTTGATAATTGGGAAGGAATAGAAGCAGAGACAAATGGCATAGAATTAAATAAATTTTATTTAAGAGATTACAAAACTTCATATGGATATTCTCCTGTTATAATTACCAAAAAAGAAAATGTATCTTCTTATAAAAACAAATATTCAGATTTTATTGCAGCAACTCGTAAAGGTTATTTATTTGTAAAAGATAATCCAGAACAAGCAAAATCAATAATAGAAAAATATGTATCGGAAACAGATAAATTCAAAATCAATATTCAAAAATCAATAGAATATACTATACCTTTTTATGGAGATGAATCTTCTTGTGGCAGAATGAATGCTAAATGTGTTACCGATTTTTTAAATTGATTGATTAATCATAATTTAGAAACGGAAGTAATACTTTCTCAGGATTTATTTACCAATGAATTAATATTAAGGTTGACTTTAGGAAATAAAACTATAAATGCCTTTCGAAAAAAATATTCGATTGGAATTCGTAGTTTTTTCTATAATTTAAGTAAAATAAAATTACAACTTCAAACGGGCTTTTAGTCTTAAAAATAAAATTGCAATAGTAAAAGCATCGTCTGATGCTGAAATCCTTTCATTACGTTTTATCTTAAATATTGTTGCTAAATCTTCCAGAGAAAAGGCTTTATCATTAGCATCAATAAAGCGTTTGTGCATAACTTCTATATCCAAAGCTTCATTTTTAACTCGACCACAGCCAATTTTTTCTAAGGCTTCGTTTATCATTTCTAAATCAAAATAAATACGATGGCCAACTAGGGTAGAATTTCCTATGAAATTAATTAAATCTTCAATTGCTTGCGCTTCTACCAATTTTGGGATAGAACTTTCCATCAAAAAATCATTCGTTATTCCGTTATCGTGAAGAAATTTATATTGCGGAATGGCAACTTCTAAACTATCGTGTATTATAATCTGATTATTTAAAATTCCGATAACTCCAAAAGACAAAATCACATCTTTTTTAGAATTTAATCCTGTGGTTTCAGTACTTAAAACCACGATACGATCCGTTTTAGCATCGAAACTAGAAATATACTTCTTCCAGAATTCCGGGTAATTATTTGTTATGTTTTTTAACCAATCTAACATTAAGAAAATTGTGTGAGTTGAAAACGATCTTTAATTAATTCTTCCAATTCTTTCATTGGTTGCAATACATTCTTTAATTTTTCTTTATCCAATTTTGATAATTCATCTAAGGCAATAAATTGTCCATCTGAATCATTTTTTAAAGCTTCTAAAGTTCTAAATTTTGATAAAGTTAAAAAAGCTTCTGCGCAATTCAAATAAATTTCGCTGTGCACAGAATCTGTAATTGCCAATTGCTTGTATCGCAAATATGTATTATTTATTCCTTTAATTTCGTAGTTCAGAACAAATAAACGTGCACCATCAATAAGAGGTTGCAAAGCTCTGGTTTTAATGTCAAATTTACCTTTGTTGAAAACATCTTCTTCTAAATTAAACTTTTTGAAAAAATTTAATGGAGCTGGTTTTTTTAAGGCGTCATTACCCAAATAATCAAAGAATAAAACATTCTTTTTAATGGTTTTAAAAATCGTTTCTGTGATTATATTTTCAATATTTTGTTCCCCGTAGGTCATTTCATAATCAAAAAATACGCTGCTAATTTTATTGCTAACTTCTCCTGGCGTATGCATCCAACTTTCATATTGTTTTACCCAATCGGTAACCGATTTACACCAACTCATTGTACTTGCCATATGATCATGGGCACATAAAGGATAGCCGACTTTTTCTAATATTCCAATTACTTTTTTGGCTAATTTTAAAAAATAATCTTTGGTATCGCGGTATTTATCTTCTGCAACGTCTTCAAAAATCAAAATACTATCTTGATCTGTATACAAAAGTTGTTCTTTACGCCCTTGACTACCAATGCTTAACCAAGCAAATTTAGCTGGTGGCGAACCCAATTCTAAAATTCCAATTTCAACAGCGCGTTTAACAATTACTAAAGTAATTTCGCCAGCAATGGAATTAATATGAAATAACGGAATATTTTTATAAATAGAACTTTGTACAATATTTGCCAATTTATCGCGAACTAATTTAAGTTCTTTAGCATTCTGCGATTTTTTGATTTCTTTTACCAAAATACCTGGGTTATTAGATTGCGCTACAACCAAATCGTGTTCAGAAATTACACCTAGAACTTCAGACAAATTACTACCGTCATTGGTAACACAAAGATGCGATACATTATATTTTAGCATTACCAATTGTGCTTCTGCAACAGAAATATTTTCTGTTACCGTTACTACTGGTGAAGCCATTATTTTACTAACAACAGAGTTTAAAGGCAATTTTCCGGTAACTATTTTAGAGCGTAAATCGGAATCGGTAACCATTCCGACCGGAAAATTATTTTGAAGAACTAAAGCGTTATCTAATAAATTTTCTGTCATTTTTATTGCTGCATCCGTAACTAAAGATTCTGGAGAAATGGTAACCGGATTTCTATTGAAAGAAAGGGATTGAAAGTAAACTACATCTGTTGCCAAATCAGAATTAATATTCTGAAACGAAGAAGTATCCGCATCCAAACCATTACCTTTTATATTATAGGCAAAACTCTCTAAAACAAAAGAAGAAACTTCAATATTTTGGGTAACGAATGGTTTAAATAAATCAACTGGAATTGCAAGAATAACCGATTCGTCCCAAGCAATAGCATTCATTTTATAATTGTTTTTTGCAAAAAACGGACGCAAACCAAGCAAATCTCCTTGATAGCATTTATTTAGTAAAATTTCTTCTCCATCAGAAATTACATTCAAATGAATTGTACCAGAATAAACTACATAAAAATATTCATGTAAAGCTTCGTTAGCCTTAAAAAGAATCTGTTTTTTTTCTAAATTAATAACTTTAATAGCATCGCATAACCCAAGAATATCTTGGTATTCCAAGTTCGTAAAGGGTGGAAATTCAAATAAAAAATCGGCTAAACGATTAGAAATTGCACTGCTCATAAAAATAATTTTAATTTTCTACTTAGTACCAAAGGTACTGAAAAACAAATTGGGAATTTAGTAAACATTCTATTTTAATAGGTAATTATACTTTTAATTCGGAAGGAATAGAATCCAAACGGTAGGTTGGATTTAAAATTAAAGGAGAAACATTGATTGAACGATTTGGCGAATTAAACGTAGACAGAACTAGTTTTAAGGATATCCAAAACTTAAATTTTGACAGTAAAATGATTTTAACGAAAACGGACTGTAAATAATGAAGTATTAAAAAAACTCTAGATATACCTTAAAAACTGACAAATGAATTTTTATAAATTCACTGTCAGTTTTTTTATTTTAATGAAGGTTTTAAAAGCATGTAAATCATTACAATTCTAAAATATTTAGCAATAAGTAAAAAGAGTGGTAGCATAAGTTTGAGCAAATAGTCTTGTCATTTACCGAATTAAAAGAGTTATTCCAAAAGGAAGTAGAAACTGCTAATTCTGATAAATTCTATTTTACATAATATAAATTATAGGTCAAATATTATAAAACAAAAAATGGGATATCATTCTTAATCTTCATTCATTATTTTGATGCGGTTTTTCTTACCGATCAATAATATCAATTTTAAAGAATAATCCTCAATCAACCAACTGCGATAATTTTTAGTAACATTACCCAAACATTTGCAATACTGACTTATGCGGTATTCAATATCGTCGTTCAATTCTCTAGCCAAATTTTTAGCTTCTTTTAAATCCTCAGAATTATCCACACACATACTTGAATGTTGTTCTAACGAATTTTCGATTATAATTTTGGCTTTTAAATTATTTTTGACCGTTATTTTAAATTCTTCGTTAACATCCATTTCAACAACCGCAGTATTTTTGAATTTTATACGCAATTCAGCTGGCATTGTATATTTGAAGTTATTTTCAATTTCGGCATCATCTCGAAGACTTTCTAAATAATATTCAGGTGATTTAAAAATATGCTGCCAATCTACAGGATTATTCCATAATCCGAATCTTAACGCATTGTTTCCTAAATCAATAACAGAAAAAAATCCTTTACTTGGCAATCGTCTTGAACCACGGCCAATCATCTGAAAATAAAGGGTTAACGACTTAGTTGCGCGATTTAAGATAATTGTTTCTACTGTTGGTTCGTCAAATCCCGTCGTTAAAATTCCGACCGAAGTTAAAATCGCATCAGGCGTTTTCTTAAACCATTGTAAAATTTCTTTCCGTTCTTCGCTACTTGTAGTGTTATCTAAATGTCTTATGTTAAATTTGGCGTGTTTAAAACTCTCGTATACATGCAAAGAAGTGTTTATTCCATTGTTAAAAATAAGCGTTTTTTTGCCTAAACTTTTCTCTGTATAGGCATGCAATAATTTTTCTTGCATGACCATATTGCTGTACAAATCATCAGAAGATTTAACCGTATAATCGCCATTTATTCCGACTTTTAAACTAGTTAATCCAACATCGTAACTGTAAGTCGTTGCCTTCGCTAAAAATTCTTTATCAATAAGGTTTTGTATGGTATCACCAACTATTAATTCGTGATAATTTTGATACATTGGCAACTTAATATTCGAACTCAAAGGTGTTGCAGTAACTCCTAAAATAAACGAATTTTTAAACGAACTAAAAAGTTTGCGAAACGAATTAAAATGAGCTTCATCTATTATTACCAAACCAACATCATCAATTTCTAGCTTTTCATCGTTCAATCGATTCTTTAGCGTTTCGATCATTGCAACAAAGCATTGGTATTCGTCTTGATCTGGTAGTTCTTTTATACTACTGTTTATGACTTTGTTTTTCACATCAAAACCTTGTAACATTTTACTTGTTTGCTTACAAAGTTCAATTCTATGCGTTAAAACCATTACTTTTTTACCAAACTTTTCGATATAACGTCTTGTTATTTCAGAAAAAATCACTGTTTTTCCTCCACCAGTCGGTAACTGATAAAGCAAGTGATAGTTAGGTATAGAATTGTCTAATCTATCGAAAATAGTATCAATATCTTTTTTTTGGTATTCGTAAAGAACTTTCTTAGCTTCTTTTTTTTGCAATTTTTCGATTTCAGTCATATTGTCTTTTCCAATTTTGCAAAAATACCACATAAATAGCGTTAAAACGAAATTTTGACTAAAGTTTTTAAAATTTAATATTGTAGTCTTTCTACGATAGCGTTAAATTGGTAATTATTAGGCCAGTTTTGAGAAATTGCTTCTAAATTTATTGCCTCTACCCTTTTTCTAAAATGATCTAAAATACCTTTTTCAATAACAAATGAGACTGCCATTTGATAAGAGTTCAACATACTTTTATAAAAAGATTCTTGATAAATTGTTTTTTCTTGACAATACAATTGAGCTATTTCTACAGAATAAAGCATAACATCTGCAACAACAAACACATCTACTCCTAAAGTAATAAAATGTTTTATAAATTTTTGAGCAGTGCCACGACGCATTTTTGGTCTTTTGCCTCTAATGGGAAAATACTCGTTGGAAATTTTAATTTTCGCGTCCTTTAATAAGTTATTTTCGTTTGGACGAAAGACAAAGTTGTAATACGTTTTTACTTCTGGAAATTTATTGTATAACTCCAAAAGTTGTTCTTCTAATTGACTTTTTTTCAATTCAGAAACAAATTTCTTTAAATCTCTTTTACTCATTTTCAAATCTTAATACTACAAAAATAAGCTTCTTTAAAGGTTTATTATGTATAAATAAGTTATTAATGTTTAATTTTGCCATAAATTAAATTGATTTAAATGCTTAAAATATTTAAAATTGTTGCGCTACTTGAAGGTGTTTCCTACATTCTTTTGTTTTCTAACATGCTTTTTATAAAACCTAATAATTTTGACCTGTATAAAATTCTTCTTTTTCCAATAGGAATGGCACATGGAGTTCTTTTTATTAGTTATATCTATCTAGCATTTTTTAATAAGGCAAAACAAAATTGGGATTGGACTACTCTGGGAATTATTCTTTTAGGTTCGTTAATTCCGTTTGGAACTTTTTATATCGATAAAAAATATCTCTAGATGCATAAGTTGTTAGAACTACTTTTTGGCTTTTCAAAACAGTTTTTATCCAAATTTATACCGGATAAAATTTTACTCGCCTATTCTTCTTTGGTTATAAACATGCTATTAACTATAGGATCAGCTTTGCTGTTGTATTATGTTTTTAAAAGAATTTTAGTTTCGACTTTGATTTTAGTAGCGAAAAAATCTAGAACGACTTTTGATGATTTATTAGTTTCTAACCATACTGCAAAATATATTGCACATTTAATTCCGTTTTTATTTATTTACCAATCGGTTTTTATAATTTTAAATGACTTTTATTTATGGGAGAAAATCTTTAATAAATTAGTAAGTATTTACATTGTTATCCTTTCTATTTGGATTATTCGATCTGTATTAAAAGCTTTTAGAGATTATCTAAAATTGCGCACAAGATTTAGCGATAAGCCAATTGATAGTTACATTCAAGTGTTCATGATTATTTTATGGATTTTCGGTTTTGCGATTATAATATCCAAAATATTTAATATAAAATTGATTAATTTATATGGAACACTTGGTGCAATTTCTGCTATTGTAATTTTAATCTTTAAAGATACTTTACTAGGTTTGGTTGCAAGCATTCAGGTTTCTCTAAACGATATGGTTCGAATTGGAGATTGGATAACATTTGATAAATATGGTGCAGATGGAGATGTGAGTGAAATAAATTTGGCAACCGTTAAAGTTAGAAACTTTGACAATACAATTACCACTATCCCTACTTATGCATTAATTTCTGATTCATTTAGAAATTGGCGCGGAATGTTAGACTCAAAAGGAAGACGTATTAAGCGTCATGTACTTATAAAGGCAAAAAGTATTCGTTTTTTGACCAAAGAAGATATTGCGGAATTAAAAAAAATTCACCTCATAACCGAATATTTAATTCAAAAAGAAGCGGAAATAACCTTGTATAATTCTAAAAAATCTATCAATAAAAACCTAGAAATAAATGGTAGAAATTTAACCAACTTTGGTGTTTTTAGAAAGTATATTACTGAGTATTTAGAAAATCATCCGAATATTGCGCCAGATATGATTTTAATGTGCAGGCAATTACAACCAACCTCACACGGTTTTCCTTTAGAGATTTACTTTTTTACTAGAGAACAACGGTTTGTAGAATATGAATACATAATGGCGGATATTTTTGATCACATAATTTCGTCTGTTGTCTATTTTGATTTAGAGCTTTTAGAAATTCCTACTGATTTCAAAACCATCGATAATAAAGAGTTTTTAAATTAAACTACTTCAGTTTAATTCTGGAATCGATATATTCAATAACCGTTTTTCCATGTGCCTTTGGTTTACCATCGGCACCAAGACTTACCATTGTTATAGAATCTATGGTAATAATATTTTCTCTGGTCATCATATTACGAACTGCACAAGTTAAAGTAATTGATGTATGACCAAACTTTATCACTTCAATACCTATTTCAATAATATCTCCTTTTCTAGCAGAACTTCTGAAATTTATTTCAGACATATGTTTTGTGACAATTCTCGTATTTTCCAATTGTACAATAGTATATAATGCCAGTTCTTCATCAATCCAAGCTAAAAGTCTTCCCCCAAATAAAGTACTATTCGGATTTAAATCTTCGGGTTTAACCCATTTTCTTGTATGAAACCTCATAATTAAATTTCTTGTTTGGTTAGTAAAACCGCTAAAGTACAAACTGATTGTTAATTTTTTTAACAAAGATTGAAACTTTTCTAGTAAAATTAAACTTTTATTGATTAAGCTTATAATTAGCAAATTAAATACAATACTCGTTTTTATTCCCTTTAATTCTTAAAAAAATAGTATATTTTGGTTTGGTATTATTCCAAATAAAAAGTTCAGATGGTAGTTGTGTAACATCAAATAAAAATTTTATAATTGTGTATGTCACGGTATACATTACTTTTGATGTTAAATATTAAAAAAATCATGAAGAAAGTTTTATTATCCTTTGCCTTTTTATTGGCTTTAACAAGTGCAAATGCATAAACAGAACCAGAAACTGAATCAACTACTCCAGAATTCAACAAATGGTCTATCGAATTGAACGGTGGTGTAAACAAACCATCTAAACCATTCACAAATGGTTACTTTACAGATACTCCAAACTTCTACAACGGAGATTTAGGTGTTCGTTACATGTTCAACAACAAATTTGGTATCAAAGCAGATGTAGGTTATTATAACTTAAAGAACTCAGATGATTCTGCTGGTTTTGAATCAAAATACTACAGAACAAGTTTACAAGGAGTTTTAAATATGGGTAGAGTTTTAAATTTTGAAAATTGGACAAATACTTTTGGCGCATTAATTCATGCCGGTCCAGGTTATGCCCAATTTAAAACTGAAGGAAAAAATTTTACAGATAGAATGGGAACATTTATGATTGGTATTACAGGTCAAATTAAATTATCAAACCGAATCGTTTTGACAGGAGATTTTACTTCTATTACAAATGTTAGACAAGATTTGTCTTTTGATGGTAATTCTTTAAATGCAGAACCAAGAGGTTTTAACGGAGGTTTATTTACTGGTACTGTGGGTTTAACTTTTTACTTAGGTAAAAATGATGTTCATGCTGATTGGTATGCAGATGCTAACAAATACAAAGAAGAAATCGAAGCTCTTGAAAAAAGAGTTGGAGATTTGGAAACTTTGCATAACGATGCAGATATGGATGGTGTTCCTGATTATTTAGATAAAGAACCTAATTCAACTCCTGGAGTTTTAGTTGATTCTAAAGGTAGAGTTATTGATACAAACAATAACGGCATACCAGATGAATTAGAATCTTACTTAGAAAAAACTTACGGTGGAAAAACGGCAACTACAAATAACCAATTAGTTAAAGATTTAATCAATGGTGGTTATGTAACAACTTATTTTGATTTTAACAAGTCGCAGCCAACCAATGTTTCTACGGAAGGTATTGATTTTATCTTAACTTACCTAAGAAGCAATCCAGAAACAAACGTTGCAATCTACGGACATGCAGACGAAATCGGAAAATCGGACTACAACACGAAATTAGCTAATTCTCGTGCAGAAGCTGTTAAAAACATTTTAGTAAAATCAAATGTTAGTCCTTCAAGATTAACTGTTGTATCTAGTGGAGAAGACAATTCTGTTGATCCAAATTCAGTTGGAGCAAGAAAATTAGTAAGAAGAGTAACATTCAAAGTGAA
>JBLIJW010000059.1:0-15683 GCA_047636155.1 Flavobacterium sp.
ACGAATAGCTGTAAAAGATACCGGGATCGGAATTCCACAAAAGTATTTAAATCAAATATTTGATGCCTTTTCTCAAGGAGACAATTCAACCACAAGAAATTTTGGAGGTACGGGTTTAGGTTTAACAATTTCAAATCAATTACTGCAATTGGCACAAAGTAAATTACAAGTTAAAAGTGTTGAAGACCAAGGAACCGAATTTTATTTTGATATTTTAATTAGCTCAATAGAAGATAAAAGTGTAAAATATTACGAACCAATAATCGAAAAGAAAGCCCCTAAAGTGAACGAATTTGGGCAAGAAAATTATCGAATATTATTAGTTGAAGATAACAAAATTAATATGTTGTTGGCAAAAACACTCGTTAAACAAATTGTGCCAAATGCATCTATTTACTATGCAGAAAACGGACAAGAAGCAGTATATAATTGTCCTATTATTCGTCCAGATTTGATTCTAATGGACATTCAAATGCCAGTAATGAACGGTTATGAAGCAGTAAAAATAATTCGAAACCAAAAATTAGGAGCAAACATTCCTATCATAGCATTAACCGCAGGCACTGTTGTAGGAGAAAAAGAAAAATGCCTAAATGCAGGAATGAATGATTACTTATCTAAACCGATTATTAAAAACAGCTTAGAAAAAATTATTCACAAATGGCTAAGTAAATAAAATCAAAAATTATCTGATTTATAAGTTATGAAGTGGAAAGGAAATAGGCAAAGTGATAATGTTGAAGACAGACGCGGAATGTCTGGTACAGGAAAAGCTATAGCTTGCGGCGGATTAATTGCCATAGTCCTTTTTCTAGTGAAAGCTTTCTTTCCAGAAGCTGCTCCATTTGTAGATACTTAACAGCAACAAACCGAACCGACCGAACAACTCAAATTAACTGAAGAAAAGAAAGAAATTGGTGACTTTGCAAAAACCGTTTTTGAATATACTGAAGATACTTTTGCCCAAGTTTTTGAAGAAAATGGTATGACTTACAAACAACCAAAAATGGTTTTATTTTCAGGCGCGGTGCAAACAGCTTGCGGAAGTGCAACTGCCGCATCCGGGCCATTTTATTGCCCAGCCGACCAAAAAATATACATGGATTTACGCTTTTTTGAAGAACTAAAAAACCCTTTTTGGTGCCAAAGGCGGCGATTTTGCAATTGCCCATGTAATTGCCCATGAAGTTGGTCATCACATCCAAACCATTACCGGAATGTCGCAAAAAGTACGACAACTACAACAAGAAAAATCAGAAAAAGAAGCCAATAAACTTTCCGGTTGTTTAGAACTTCAAGCCGATTTTTATGCCGGCGTTTAGGCAAAATACAATAAAAAATGTCTAGAAGAAGGCGATTTAGAAGAAGCAATTAGCGCAGCAAATGCAGTTGGTGACGACACAATTCAGACCAAAATGCAAGGTCACGTAACACCCGATTCTTTCAAACACGGAACTTCAGAACAGAGAATTTATCTGTTCAAAAAAGGATTTCAATCTGGCAAATTATCCGATGGCGATACTTTTTCTACGCTATTAAATTAATTTTTTAGGAAGCAAATTCCCGCTATCCGTTACAAAAAATAAAACTAAAAAACCATTTTGCAATACCAAAAAAAGAGCTTCCTGCAGTCGCTCTTTTTTTGGTGCAAAATTTTTACTTTGTTTTCATTTGTTTTTCACTACTATCGGGGCTAAAAATTCCGAAATTTTAATATATTCAAAATATAAATCAAATAAAATGCGATAATCATAAAAAGAACTTTCATAATAAAAATTTATAAAATGTTGAAAGTTTCTTGTTAAATCAAAACCTAAATTTGCACTTCAAATTAATTAAAATAGTTATGAAAGTAGGAATTTCAGCCATAGCATTTGACTTGCCAAAAATACATTTACCAATAAAAGTATTAGCAGAAAACCGTAATATCGAACCAGATAAACTAATAAAAGGGTTGGGATTGCACAAAATGAGTTTTCCAGATATAAACCAAGATGTAATAACATTTGCAACCAACGCAGTTTATAAATTAATGCAACAAGAAAACATAAATCCGGCAGAAATTTCTCGAATATATGTTGGTTCAGAAGGAAGCGTCGATTCATCTAAACCAATTGCATCTTACATAGTTCAATTATTAGAACAAAAACTAGGAGCTAATACTTTTGCAAACTGCGATGTAACCGATTTTACATTCGCTTGCATTGGCGCAATAGATGCCATGCAAGTAAACCTAGATTATTTAAGATTATACCCTACCAAAAAAGTAATTGTAGTTGCAACAGACAACGCAAAATACGATCTCAATTCTACTGGCGAATATACTCAAGGTGCCGGCGCAATTGCAATGTTATTAACCGAAAATCCAAAAATTTTAGCTTTTGATGCTGCTGTTGGCGTTGCAACTCGTGGTGTTTTTGATTTTTTTAAACCGCGCCAAACCGTTTCTAAAAACGAAATTTTAGGAACTACAGAAAATCCAGAATGGTTCGGAATTCAAGAAACCGAAGTAACATTTTATAAAGAACAGCCCGTTTTTGACGGACAATATTCTAATCAATGTTATATCAAGCAAATAACCGAAGCCTATGAAAACTTTAAAATAGAAAGTAATAAAACCCACGCCATATACAAAGATTGGGAAAATATTTTAATGCATCTACCCTATTGTTTTCAAGCAAGACGAACCTTTGTAGAAATTTACGCTAAAGAAAATCCAGATTTATTAAGTCAAAATCCTGAGAATCCGATCGGAATAAAAGAAATTGCCAAATCCGAAGACTATCTTAATTTTGTACAAAAAACCATTTTTCCATCTGAAATTGCATCTGGTCAAGTTGGCAATTTGTATACTGGTTCTATATTTTTAGGAATGCTATCTACTTTATGCTATCATTTTCAAAACAACGCCGAAATCACGAATAAAAAAATGGGTTTCATTGCTTACGGAAGTGGATCAAAATCTAAAGTTTTTGAAGCCGAAGTACAAGCCGATTGGAAAGCACAAATTGCCAAAGTAAAACTGTTTGAATTTTTAGGTCAAACCCACGAAATTGATTTCGGAACGTACATAGAACTACACAAAAAAGAAAGAAAACACATTGTTTTAGAACCTAAAAACGAATTCGTTTTGGACTATATCGAAAAAGAAAACCCCGTTTTAAAAGGCGCGAGATATTATAAGTTTGTGGAGTAAAATTTACTAAATTAATATTCAAAAAAGCTGACTTATTTTAATTCGATGTAATAAATCAATTTATTTTACTTAATTATTCTTACGTTTCGAATTAAAAACAAGAAACTAAAAATTAATAAAATTATTACTAAACTTTGAGATGAATTCAAAAAGAAGGTAGCTAAAATAAATGCAAATCCAGTTGCAGACATTCTGCTATTGTAATCATACAGAAGCAACTTCTCCTTTTCTAAAACAATCATTAACAACGAAATAAAACTCACAACACTTATAAAAAATATTAAATCTTGAAATTCATTTTTCTGTTCAACTATTGACAAAATAATTAATCCAATCGATATTAATAGACCTAAAATTAAATTTGGTTTATCAATATTAGATTTCAGTAACCATATCTTTTTAGTATTATAAAAACCTAAATCAAATTTGTCAAATTCTATTTTATCAACTACTTTACCAGTTAAGCATTGACGTTTTAATACGTCAAAATATTTTTTAGGAAAAGTATCCTGAAAATTTAAAAAAATATTTACATAAATTTCGTTATCATTTTTAGGAATTTTGAATTCTGACCTAAAAAAATCTAATTTTAAAACTAAAAATTCTACGTCAGCATCTAAATAAATTTGCTGATTATCGCAGTGAGAAATTTTAGTTAAAAGAATTCCTTTATCACTGTAAACTTTAACAAACCTAAAATGATACCAATTGTAAGGAAAAATTAATTTTATATTTAGTGTTTTCATCTTTAAAGAACTAAAATTGCTATAAGTAAATTTAGAATAAAAAATTAAAATCTACAACAAATAAAATCATTAGTAAAAACTTAACACTGATTTTTTTGATTTTAGATTGCTGATTAACGATTTTTGATTTTTTGAAAACTGATCACTGAAAACTGATCACTGAAAACTTACCCCAACCAACCATCGCGATCCAAACTTCTATATTGTATAGCTTCGGCAATATGATTGGAATGTACTTTTTCACTTGCTTCTAAATCTGCAATTGTACGGGCAACTTTTAAAATTCGGTCAAAAGCTCTGGCAGAAAGATTCAATCGTTCCATGGCAGTTTTTAGTAATTGTAAAGAAGAATCTTCTAAAGCGCAAAATTCCCGAATTTGTCTGGTTCCCATTTGCGCATTGTAGTGAATAGTTTCGCTATTGTCAAAACGCATGGTTTGGATTTCTCTTGCAGCGGTAACGCGTTTACGAATATCCACGCTACTTTCGGCTTTTCTAGTTTCAGTAAGTTTATCAAATGGAACGGGCGTAACTTCAATATGAATATCAATTCTATCCAATAACGGACCAGAGATTTTACTTAAATACCGTTGCATTTCTGCTGGTGATGAACTTACTGGTGCATCTGGATCATTAAAATAACCACTCGGGCTTGGGTTCATACTGGCAACAAGCATAAAAGACGAAGGATAAGTTATAGTGAATTTTGCTCTAGATATAGTAACTTCTCTATCTTCTAAAGGCTGTCGCATAACTTCCAAAACTTCACGTTTGAATTCGGGTAATTCATCCAAAAACAAAACACCATTATGCGAAAGCGAAATTTCCCCAGGTTGCGGATAACTTCCTCCGCCAACTAACGATACAGAACTTGCCGTATGGTGCGGACTTCGAAACGGACGTTGGTTCATCAATCCAGCATTTTTAATTTTTCCAGCAACGCTATGGATTTTTGTAGTTTCTAAAGCTTCTTTTAAAGTCATTGGTGGCAAAATACTCGGCAACCGTTTAGCCAACATGGTTTTTCCTGAACCTGGTGGACCAATTAAAATAATATTATGTCCGCCAGCTGCAGCAATTTCCATGCAACGTTTTATAGATTCCTGTCCTTTTACGTCTGAGAAATCGAATTCTGGAAAATCCAAAGTTTTATAAAATTCTTCGCGAGTATCAATTATAGTTGGTTCTAAAGTTCCGTTGCCTTCAAAAAAATCAATAACCTCGGTTACGTTTTCAATTCCGTATACATCTAAACCATTGACAATTGCGGCTTCTTTAACGTTTTGTTTTGGAAGAAAAAATCCGGTAAAACCTTCTTCTTTCGCTTTAATTGCAATAGACAATGCGCCTTTTATAGGCTGTAAACCACCGTCTAAAGACAATTCGCCCATTATCATAAACTTGTTTAAATTATCTCCTTTTATCTGACCAGATGCAACCAAAATACCAATGGCTAAAGTTAAATCGTAAGCCGAACCTTCTTTACGCAAATCGGCTGGCGCCATATTAATCGTAATTTTCTTTACCGGTAAACTGTATCCGTTATTTTTTAGCGCCGCTGCAATGCGATAACTACTTTCTTTAATAGCATTGTCAGGCAGACCGACTAAATGGTAACCAACTCCTTTGTCGATATTAACTTCTACTGTAATGGTGGTTGCTTCTACTCCAAAAACAGCGCTTCCGTAAACTTTTACTAACATAGCGTATACTTTAGTTAAATGGCTTGTAATGATACAAATATCTACAAAATAATTCCAATAATCCTAACTTTTTTTAGCTTCATTTTAAATTTTGTACCTTTACATTTGGTTTTTTTGAAAATAGGATGGCATTATTTTGTCTATCTACGATTTTATTCTAAATCGACCTTATTTTCATCTTTTGCAATTTTGCATCTTGTCTTTTGGAAAAATTCCATTTCAGACAGTTAATCTAAAATATCAATGAATGCACACCATAGATTATTTAATCTTTGTGGTTTACATGATGGCAATGCTAGGTGTAGGCTTTTACTTTTATAGAAAAAACACTTCTTCAGAAGATTTTTATGTTAGCGGTAGAAACATGAGCAGCTGGCATATTGGATTATCGGTAGTTGCAACTGATGTTGGTGGTGGGTTTTCTATCGGATTGGGAGGATTGGGTTTTACTATGGGAATTTCTGGTTCTTGGATGCTTTTTACCGGATTAATTGGTGCTTGGTTGAGTGCCGTTTTCTTAATTCCGAAGGTAAGTAAATTAGGACATCAATATAAATTTTTTACATTTCCGCAAATATTTAATCATTTCTATAACGGAAAAGTAGCATTATTAGCCGGAATTATTTCTGCAATTGGTTATATCGGTTTTACCAGTTCCCAAGTTTTAGCTGGAGCGAAATTAGCATCTGCAACAATTGATGGATTGGAAATGCAATGGGCATTAGTAATTATGGGTGCAATTGCTGTAATTTATACCGCAGTTGGCGGATTAAAAGCAGTAATTTATACCGATACCATTCAATGGATTATCTTAATCGTAGGATTGGTTTTTATCGGAATCCCAATTGCATATAATGCTGTTGGTGGTTACGATGTTATCAAAGCAACTTTGGCACCAGAATATTTATCCTTAACCAATGTTTCTTGGCATCAAATCTTAAATTGGTCGGTCACTATTATTCCTATTTGGTTTATCGGAATGACGTTGTATCAAAGAATTTATGCTTGTAAAAACGAGAAAGAAGCCAAAAAAGCTTGGTTTATTGCAGGACTTTTTGAATGGCCAATAATGGCGTTTATGGGAGTTATTCTCGGAATGTTGGCAAAAGTAGCGGCAACTCAAGGAATGTTTGACGGAATTACAGACGCATCCACGATGGATAGCGAAATGGGTTTGCCAATTCTTTTGAGTACTATTTTACCAGTTGGATTAATGGGTTTGATGCTATCATCCTATTTTTCGGCCATTCTTTCTACCGCAGATAGTTGTTTGATGGCTGCGTCTGGAAATATTGTTACTGATATAATTTCAAAATTTTCTAAAAAAGAAATCACCGAAAAAAAGATGCTGCAATTATCACAAATTGTTACGCTTTTGGTTGGCGTTTTTGCAATTTTATTGGCATCGCAAATGCAAAATGTTTTAGAGTTAATGCTGTACTCCTACGCTTTCATGGTTTCGGGTTTATTTGTACCCGTTATCGGAGCGTTATTTTGGCATAAAAGCAATCCTATTGCAGCATTTTGGAGCATGCTTTTAGGCGGATCAACTACCATTGGTTTAATTTTATCTAATAACAAATTACCATTAAATTACTATTTACCTGCATATTTAGACGCAAATATTTTCGGAATTAGCGTATCTTTAATCACATTCATCTTATTATCAAAGTATCATTATAAAAAAAATGTAAATGGAATTTAAAATCATAACTCCAGAAACTGGAGAAAATAAGACCTATTCACACCAAACTATTGCCAACTTTCTTTTTACGCATTTAGAACAATACGGCGACAAAACGGAAGACATTCTAAAATGTATTGCATACGCCATGAATCCGGATAAAGGCGGAAGTATTATCGTAGGTTTGGATGAAGAGCAAATAGTTGGTGTTGTAATTTTAAACAACACAAACATGGGCGGATTTATCCCAGAAAATATTCTGGTTTATATTGCTGTAGATAACAGCCAACGCGGAAAAGGTTTCGGAAAAAAACTGATGAAAAAAGCGATAGATACTGCCAAAGGCGATATTGCTTTGCACGTAGAACCAGATAATCCTGCAAAAATATTATACGAAAAATTAGGCTTTACCAATAAATATTTGGAAATGCGTTTAACAAAATAAACTGTTTTGGAAGAACTTATTCAATTAAGAAAAGAACTACATAAATTTCCGGAAATTTCCGGTAAAGAAGAAGAAACTGCCAATCGAATTCTGCTTTTTCTATCAAAATATCCACCTACTGAAATAATTACAAAACTAGGTGGAAAAGGAATTTTAGCGATTTACAAAGGGAAATCTGAAGGGAAATGTCTTCTTTTTAGATGCGAATTAGATGCGCTTCCTATTGAAGAAATTAATTCTTTTCATTACAAGTCTACTTTTGAAGGCGTTTCCCACAAATGCGGACACGACGGCCACATGGCAATTTTGTGCGGATTGGCTAAAACTTTTCACGAAAATCCGATAGAAAAAGGAATAGTAATGCTTTTATTTCAACCTTCGGAAGAAGACGGAAACGGAGCTAAAAGAGTAATTAACGATTCTAATTTTCAGAATATAAAACCCGATTTTGCTTTTGCATTACACAATATTCCAGGTTACAAAAAGCATCAAATAATTATAAAAGAAAATACGTTTACTTGCGCTGTAAACAGCATAATTATTCAATTACACGGAAAAACATCTCACGCTGGCGAACCAGAAAACGGTATAAATCCAGCTTTGGCAATCGCAGAAATTATTCAAGTTTTCAATTCTAAAATAAATACTAATTTAGAATCGGAAACCTATTGCCTAATTACTCCAATTCATATTAAAATGGGTGAAAAAGCGTATGGCGTTTCAGCTGGTCATGGAGAAGTTCATTATACAATCCGAAGCAATAGCAATGCACAAATGAAAAAATTGGAATCTGATTTAGAAAAAATTGCAGAAGAAATTGCATCCAAATACAAATTGAAAACTGAGATTAGTTGGACGCAAAGTTTTCAGGCCAACGAAAATAATTCGGATGCAGTTAATTACATAAGAAAAGCAACTTCCATTCAAAATTATGAAATTCTTGAAAAAGAACTTCCTTTTACTTTCGGAGAAGATTTTGGCATCTTTACCCAACATTTTAAGGGCGCAATGTTAGGCTTAGGTTCGGGAAAAAATACAGCTGCGTTGCACAATCCGGATTATGATTTTCCGGATGAAATTATCGAAACCGGAATAAATTTATTCCATCAAATTTTCAAAGAAATATTAAATGCATAGAAATTCTATCATAGAACTCAATCAAAAAGCGTATCAAAATAATTTAGCATTTTTAAAAAAAATGTTGGGCGAAAAAGTGATTCTTTCTTCTGTCGTTAAAGGAAATGCTTACGGACACGGAATAAAAGAATTTGTAACTATGGCGTTTCAAAACGGCGTTTCCCACTTTTCTGTTTTTGATGTAGAAGAAGCACAAATAGTTTTTGACACCCTGCAAAATAATGTTACTATAATGATTATGGGATTTGTTGCAGACGATGATTTGCCTTGGGTAATTGAAAATAAAATTGAATTTTTTGTATTCGAAAGATACCGTTTGGCAATGGCAACTAAATCTGCCAAAAAACTAAAAGTAAAAGCCAAAATTCACATCGAAATTGAAACCGGAATGAACAGAACAGGTTTTGCAAAAAACGAAATATCTAGACTTTCAAAATATCTAATTAAAGAAGCCAAAAATATTTACCTTGTCGGAATTTGTACTCATTATGCTGGTGCAGAAAGTATTTCAAATTACTACAGAGTAGAAAGTCAAATAAAACGTTTTAACGAAGCTATAGCCATTTTCAAATTAAACGGAATCGAACCAAAAATAAAGCATTCTGCTTGTTCTGCCGCATCGATGATGTTTCCAGAAACTCAAATGGATTTAGTACGTATCGGCATTTTGCAATATGGTTTATGGCCAAGTACAGAAGTTTTGATTACCTATTTAAATTCTAAAAAGAAAAAAATCGATCCATTGCAACGTGTAATTTCTTGGAAAAGTGAAATTATGAATGTAAAGCGAGTAAAATCAGGAGAATTTATTGGTTACGGAACCAGTTATATGGCCAAAGATAACATGAAAATTGCTACAATTCCGTTGGGATATTCTCACGGTTATAGTCGTTCTTTAAGTAACCAAGGCCGTGCTTTAATAGCTGGTAGACGCTGTGAAGTAGTTGGTACTATTAATATGAATATGTTATCTTTAGATGTATCCGAAATTGAACACATCAAAAAAGGAGACGAAGTGGTGCTAATTGGTAACCAAGGTGATTTGTGTATTACCGTTTCTTCTTTTGGAGAACTAAATAATTTATTGAATTACGAATTCTTATCGAGAATTTCAAAATCTATCCCACGAAAAATAACAAACTAATGGCATTTTTAAAATTATATCGCGAAAAATTAAAGGAAAATTATACTTTTTTGGACACTTTATTCAAAGAACGAAATATAGAATGGGGTGTTGTTACAAAATTATTATGCGGAAATACTATTTACCTTAAAGAATTGATAGAATTAGGCGTAACAGAAATGCACGATTCTAGAGTTAGTAATCTAAAAAAGATCAAAAAATTAGATCCAAATATCCAAACGGTTTATATAAAACCTCCATCCAAATTGAACATCAAAAAAATTGTTGAATTTTCCGATGTAAGTTTCAATACGGAAATTTATACTATTAAATTATTATCGGAGGAAGCCAAAATTCAGAATAAAATCCACAAAATTATAATAATGATTGAAATGGGTGATTTGCGAGAAGGTGTTTTGGGAGAAGAATTAATGTCGTTTTACGAACAAATTTTTAGTTTGCCAAACATTGAAATTCGTGGCATTGGAACCAATTTAAATTGCTTAAGCGGCGTCATGCCAACTCAAGATAAATTAATTCAACTTAGCTTATACAAACAATTAATAGAGGCACGATTTAATGTTAAAATTCCATGGGTTTCTGGCGGAACATCGGTCGCAGTTCCTTTAATGCTTAAAAATGCAAGACCAATGGCGGTTAACCATTTCAGAATTGGTGAAGCCCTATTTTTTGGTAAAGATTTATTTACAGGTGAAACCATGGCAGGAATGCACAATGACGTTTTTAGATTGTATGCGGAAATTATTGAAATTACTGAAAAGCCGAATAATCCAACAGGTGAATTAGGCGAAAATGTAGCTGGTCATATTTATGAAATAGATCAAAATGTAGATCTTAGTGCAACTTCACTACGCGCAATTCTAGATTTCGGATTGTTAGACATGCAACCGCAATATTTAAAACCAACAGATAAATCTATAACCATAATCGATTCAAGTTCAGACATGACAGTAATTGACATTAGCAATTCCAAAAAAAGTTATCAAGTGGGCGATTTGGTTTCGTTTAATTTGCAATATATGGGTGCGCTTTATCTACTAAATTCTGATTATATCGAAAAGACTATTGAATAATTTATTTCAGTATTTTCAAAATAAATTTTTTATATCTAAAAGCTTTGTTATTTTTAGCTCCTAATACAAAGCAAATTCATGAAAAAAATAAGTTTTTCTTTATTATTGTTCTTATTTATACTACAAACAAAAGCACAAGAATATTTTCCAGTTAACGAAAGTGTAAAAAACAAGTCAGAAATCCCGATGGCTTTTACCAACGCAACCATTCAAATTTCGCCAACAAAACAAATTTCTAATGCAACATTAGTCATTCAAAACGGCAAAATCATTGCGATTGGCGAGAACGTAACTCTTCCAAAAAATGCCATTGTAACCAGTTTGAAAGGAAAGTATATTTATCCTTCTTTTATTGATATGTATACAAGTTTTGGGGTTTCAAAACCAAAATCTGCATCTGGATCCACGATTTACGATACCCAACGAAAAGGATATTATTGGAATGAACATATCAAATCAGAAGTCAATGCTTTTGAAAATTTTGAATACGATTCTAAAAAAGCCGAAGATTATTTAAAAGCTGGTTTTGGAATAGTTTTATCGCATCAAGCCGATGGAGTTGCACGCGGAACTGGAACTTTGGTCGCGTTGAATAACGACGACGATTCTGGCAAAATTATCCAAAATGCCATTTCTAATCATTTCGGATTTACAAAAAGTGTAACATCAAAACAATCCTATCCAAATTCTTTAATGGGAATGATTGCATTGTTAAAACAAATGTACTTGGATTTAGATTGGTATAAAAAAGGAAATTCTGAAACTACAGATTTATCATTAGAAGCATTAATTAAAAATGAAAAACTGGTTCAGATATTTGAAACCGAAGATAAATTAAACAGCCTTCGTGCTGCAAAACTTGCGAAAGAATTTAATTTAAATTATCTTTTAAAAGGTTCTGGAAACGAATTTGAGCGTATAGATGAGATTAAACAAGCAAATGTAAAATTTATAATTCCAATAAATTTTCCAGAAGCGTACGATGTTTCTAATATTTATTTAGCCAATCAAATTGATCTAGCCGATTTACGGTTTTGGAACCAAGCACCAACAAATCTGAAAGTATTATCAGACAATAATGTATCTTTTGCATTAACTACAGATAATTTAAAAAAGATTTCTGATTTTAAAAATAATTTACTAAAAGCAATTAAATATGGCTTTACAGAAGAAAAAGCGTTAGCAGCATTAACTACCATTCCGGCAGAATTTTTAGGCAAAACCAAAGATTTAGGAACTATTGAAGTAGGTAAAATGGCTAATTTTTTAATTACATCTGATAAAATATTTGAAGAAAAAAATATAGTTTATGAAAACTGGGTTCAAGGAACAAAATATGTTATCACAGACAAAGAAATTATTGACATACGTGGCGATTACAAATTAATAATTGGCACAGAAAACTTAGATTTAAAAATTACAGGAACAACTAAAGAACCTAAAGCCGAAATAAAATCGGAAACAAAGAAAAAGCTGATTTCTAAATTAAAATTAAATGATAATTGGCTTTCAATTGCAGTAACCAGCACAGATACAATAAAACCAACAATCACCAGATTAACTGCTTATGTTGAAAATGCAAATAAAATAAAAGGAAAAGCAATTTTATTTGATGGCAAAGAATTCAATTGGACTGCCGAAAAAATTAAAGAATTTACAGGAAAAAAAGACTCTACTAAAACCACTGAATTAAATAAATTAGTAAAAGTTACCTATCCAAATTTACCTTATGGATATTCAGAAAAACCAAAAGTACAAACCATTTTATTTAAAAATGCCACCGTTTGGACGAATGAAAAAGATGGCATTTCAGTTGAAACCGATGTTTTAGTAAAAAACGGAAAAATTGCATCTATCGGCAAAAATTTAAAAGATACTGCTGCGTTACAAATTGATGCAACAGGCAAACATTTAACAGCAGGAATAATTGACGAACATTCGCACATTGCCATTTCTCGTGGTGTTAACGAATCTGGTCATAATTCGACCGCTGAAGTTTCTATTCAAGACGTAGTAAATTCTGAAGATATAGATATTTACAGAGAATTAGCTGGCGGCGTTACCACTTCTCAATTATTACATGGTTCGGCAAACCCAATAGGCGGACAATCTGCAATTGTAAAATGGAAATGGAGTGCATCACCAGAAGAAATGTTGTACAAAAACCAACCAAAATTTATAAAATTTGCGCTTGGTGAAAATGTAAAACAATCGGGTTCAAGCAATAATAATCCTACCCGTTTCCCACAAACAAGAATGGGTGTTGAACAAGTTTTTATAGATTATTTTCAGCGTGCGAAAGAATACAAGCAAGAGTGGAAAAATTACCAAGCAAATTCTAAAGGTAAAAAAGCACCAAGAACAGATTTAGAATTGCAAACTTTAGCAGAAATAATAGACAAAGAACGATTCATTTCTTGTCATTCTTATGTTGCCTCAGAAATTTTAATGATGATGCAAGTTGCTGAAAAATTCGATTTTAGAATGAACACCTTCACCCATATTTTAGAAGGTTACAAAGTTGCCGACGAAATGAAAAAACATGGAGTTGGTGCTTCTACATTTTCAGATTGGTGGGCTTATAAATTTGAAGTAAACGATGCCATTCCATACAACGGGCCAATTATGCACAATGCCGGTTTAGTAGTTGCTTACAATTCTGATAATGCAGAAATGTCACGACGTTTGAACCAAGAAGCTGCAAAAGCTGTGAAATACGGCAATGTTTCTGAAGAAGATGCTTGGAAGTTTGTTACTTTAAATCCTGCAAAACTTTTACATATTGATGATAAAGTCGGAAGTATAGCAGTTGGTAAAGATGCCGATTTGGTTTTATGGAATACCAATCCGTTGTCTATTTATGCGAAGGCAGAAAAAACTATTATTGAAGGGATAATTTATTATGATATCGATAAAAAACAAGTTTCTGAGGATAAAATCACAGAAGAAAGAAACGAGCTTATTGCACAAATGCTTCAAGAGAAAAATAAGGGAATGACCACGCAATCTCCAAAAAAGAAAGAAAAAGTAGAATACCATTGCGACACATTAGAAGAAAATTAAGATGAAAAATATAATTATAATTGGTTTACTATTAGTTGGAATTTCTAATGTAAATGCACAATTTCAACCAAGTCCTAAACAAACAAAATCTGTTTTAATTACAAATGCCACCGCGCATTTAGGAAACGGACAAATTATAGAAAATAGTTTGATTGGTTTTAGAAACGGCAAATTAGATTTGGTTGTAGATGCAACAACAAGTAAAATCGATATGTCAAAATACGACATTAAAATTGATGCTGCAGGAAAACACGTTTATCCGGGATTTATTGCACCAAACTCCACATTAGGATTGGTAGAAATAGATGCGGTAAAAGCTTCTTCAGATGAAAATGAAATTGGAAGTTTTATTCCTAATGTACGAAGTTTGGCTGCATATAATGCCGAATCTATAATTTCTCAAACGGTAGTTGCCAACGGAATATTAATGGCTCAAATTACACCACGTGGCGGAAGAATATCCGGAACTTCTTCTGTAGTACAATTAAACGCTTGGAATTGGAAAGAAGCCGTAATTAAAGAGAATGACGGAATTCATTTGAATTTTCCGTCTAACTTTAAAAAAGGACGTAGTGCAGAAAATGGTGTGATCGAAGTAAATAAAGACTACAGCGAAGAAATTCAGAAAATTAGAGAATATTTTACAAAGTCAAAAGCATACAATTTAGATGCGTCTAAAAAAAGAAATTTAGTTTTAGAAGCAAACAAAGGTTTATTTAACGGATTGCAAAAGCTATATATTCATGCCGACGAAGAAAAACAAATAATAGATGCGATTGCATTATTTGAATCTTTAGGCATAAAAAGTTTAGTACTAGTTGGCGGTTATGAAGCCAACAAAATTGCAGAAACTTTAGCCGAAAAAAATATTCCAGTTTTGTTAAAACGAGTTCATGATATGCCAGTTTTAGATGAAGATCCAACAGATTTACCGTTTAAATTAGCAAACGATTTAGTAAAAAAAGGTGTTTTAGTAGGTTTAGAAAACAGTGGTGATATGGAAAGAATGAATACTAGAAATTTACCTTTTCTTGCAGGAACTTGTGCTGCTTATGGTTTAGATAAAGAAGTTGCCTTGCAATTAATAACATCTAATACTGCAAAAATACTGGAAATTGATAGTTTTTGCGGAACATTGGAATCTGGTAAAGATGCAACACTTTTTATATCCGAAGGCGACGCCTTAGATATGAGAACTAATAAATTACAAGAAACTTTTATTCAAGGTAGATTAATTAATTTAAATAATCACCAGAGTGAATTGAATACTATTTATAAAAAGAAATACAACCAAAAGTAAAATTTATCTAACTTTTTGTAAAATTTATTTGTCTATATGTAAAACAAACTTTACATTTGAAAGAATTTAAAACTCTTTCTCATGAAAACACACTTCTTATTTCCAAATTGGACAACAAAAATAGGTTGGTTTTTATTTATTCCATCCGTAATTATTCATCTGTTAACAATTTTTCGATATTTAGATTTAGAA
>JBLIJW010000060.1:0-15266 GCA_047636155.1 Flavobacterium sp.
AATGATTCCCAAAATGGTGAAGATGTTTAAAGTATTATTTGTTAATGCTAATGCCAGCAATGCTCCAATGAAAGAAAGCGGAATAGAAAACAATACTACAAATGGATGCACAAAACTATCGTATAACGAAACCATTACTAAGTAAACTAGTACGATTGCTGCCAACAAGGCGATTCCTAAAGTTCCGAACCCTTCACTTTGGTTTTCTTGATCACCACCCCAAATATAATTTACTCCAACTGGCTTCTTAAGCTTGTCTAATTTCTCTTGCCATTTACCAACAATTGTTCCGGTTGGAACTCCAACATTTTGCCCTTGAACCGTTACCGATGCCGATTTATCTCGTCGTTCTAATTGACTCGGACCAGAACCTTCTGTAATTGCTGCAAATTGTGATAATTTAATCTGTTGACCAACATTGTTTATAAAAATTAGATTTCCTACATCGGTTGCATTTTTTCTATCAAAAGCATTGTACTTAATATTGATATCGTATTCGTATTCACCAGCTCTAAATTTACCATCCGTATTTCCGCTATATGCAGTTTGCATAGTTAAACCAACCGTTTGTAACGACAAACCTAAAGCTGCCATTTTATCTCGGTCTACTTTAACATTTATTTCCGGGTTTCCGTCTTCTACTGTAAGTTTAATTTCAGTTGTTCCTGGGATGGTACGCAATTCCGCTTCCGCCAATTTGGCGAAAGCCATAGCAGTTTCTGTATCTGGACCAGTTACAATTAATCCAAGTTTTGCATCTTCAGCAGTTCCTAAAATACCAACAGGTACTGTTTTTACTTTTGCACCAACCAAAACTTTTTCTAACTTTCTTTTTATTTTTGCTGCATAAACTGATGCATCATCTGAACGTTTGGATTGATCAATCATTTTGACATCAATTTCTGATTTGTAAGCTGTTGCTTGCGATGCACCAAAACCTCCAGAATTTTGTCCGATAATAGTCGTTTGACTAAAAACATATTCTTCTTTTTCTAAATATTTTTCTGCTTTTTGAGTCATAAAATTGGTTTGTTCTAATGAAGAATCTTTTGGCATTTCAATTTGCACCAAAAATTCACCACTATCGGAACTTGCAAAAAATTCGCCACCAATAAAACCGCCGCCAAGCAATCCAAAAATAGATCCGAAGAATAAAACTAGTACAACAATAAATGTTTTGATGTAATGCTCTAAACACCATGTTAACAATTTCGAAACCCAGTTGGTAAATCGCGTTAAATAACTTTCGAAACCTAAGATTACTCTTCCGAAAAGATTTTTTCCTTCAATATGTTCTAATTTTCCAAATCGAGACGATAACCATGGGATTATTGTAAACGAAGCCAAAAGGGAAAATAACGTAGAGATAATTACCGTAACACAAAATTGGGTAATAATATTGGAAACCAAACCAGAACTTAATGCTATTGGTAAAAATACCACTACAATTACCAAAGTAATAGATGTTACCGTTCCGCCAATTTCAGCTGTTCCGTCGTAGGCTGCGCGAACGCGATTTTTACCCATTTCCATGTGCCTGTATATGTTTTCCAAAACCACAATTGCATCATCAACTAAAATACCTACAACAAGAGATAATCCCAATAAACTCATTAAATTTAGGGTATATCCTAATAGATAAATCCCGATAAAAGTTGCGATTAAAGATGCCGGAATAGAAACCATTACAATTAAGGAATTCCTTATACTATGCAAGAAAAACAACATCACTAATGCCACCAAAATTACAGCAATTAATAAATCGTGTAAAACAGAATCTGCGGCTTCTAAGGTATAAACTGTGCTGTCTTTTGCTATCTCTAATTGTAATCCTTTTTCTTTGTAATCGGTTTCTAAGGAGCTAATACTTTTTAATAATTGCTCAGATACTGCAACTGCATTTGCATCGGATTGTTTTATAATTTGTAGTATTATGGCACTTTTTTGATCAACGCGAGCAATTTTCTCTGGAATTTTTTGATCATCTTGCACATCGGCGATGTCTTTTAATCTAATTTCAATTCCGTTTTGTGAAGAAATTACTAGATTTCTTAATTCATCAACATTTTTGTATTTTCCTGCTAAACGAATTAGTATTTTTTGTTCTCTAGTTTGGATGTTTCCGGTAGGAAAATCTAAATTAGAACTCAAAATAGTTTGTTGTACTGCAGGTACAGAAAGGTTGTAGCCTTGCATTTTATCTGCATCTAAATTTACTTGAATTTCCCTTTCTTGACCACCAATAATATTTACTTGCGCAACACCTTCTACGCGAGATAAAACTGGAGAAATCTTTTTATCTATCAAATCATAAAAAGCTGCTTCGTCCATTTTTCCGTTGGCGCCAATAGTCATAATTGGTAAATCGCTCAACGAGAATTTAGTTAATGCAGGCGCTTCTGCATCGTCTGGCAAATCACTAATTATGGCATTAATTTTTCTTTGTGCATCGTTCATAGACACATCAATCTCTGCATTAGAAGTTAAAGTAACCGATACGATAGACAAACTTTCATACGATTTGGAATCTAATTTTTTAATATTTTCTAAAGAAGAAACGCCATCTTCAATTTTTTTTGTAATCGTGTTTTCTACTTCACTTGGCGATGCACCAGGATAAATTGTAGAAATTGTTATCACATTTTGCTCGAATTTAGGGATTAATTCATAGCCTAATTGTGTATAACTAAATAGTCCACCAAGTATTAAAATTGTAAACAATACAATTACTAACGACGGACGTTTTATGGATATTTCTGCTAATTTCATATTTTTGTTTTTCGTTATGACTTTAAGATTTTTCGCTTAAAGATTATTTAATAACTTCCACTTTACTTCCGTCTTGTAGATTTATTTGACCAGTTACAATTACCAAATCACCTTCTGATAACCCATCAATTATTTCTACTTTATCGCCTAAAATTCTACCAGATGTAACTTTTCTAAGTTTTGCAACCGCATTTTCGATTACAAATATTTGATTTGCACTTACGCTTCCCACAAATGCATTTCTAGGAACAACGGTTAATGTTTTTTGTTGCTGGTTAGATGCAAATTTTGCCGTTCCGTACATTCCTGCTCTTAGCTCGTTTCCGCTGCGGTTAGTAATTTCAATTTCTACCGGAAAATTTAAAGTTTCATCTGCTTTTGCCGCAATAAAAGTAATTTTACCTGAAAAATCTTTATCCGGATATACGCTTGACGATACAGAAACATTAGATCCAATCTTTAAATTTGCAACTTGACCCTCGTTAACTGTGACTTTAAGTTTTAACGTTGAGACATTAACAATATCAAATAATGCCGTAGATGGTGTTCCTGCTAAAATAGATCCAACTTCAACATATTTTTTGTTTATAAAACCACTTATTGGTGCTTTTAATCTGGTATCACCAACATTAATATTTGCTTGTGTAAGTTGCGATTTAGAATTTACCATTGCCAACTTTGCTTGGTCTAATTGTTGTTTGGTTACACCACCTGTTTTATAAGCGTTTTGATATCTGTTATAATCTGTTACCGCATTTTGATAAGCTGCATTGGCGTTTTGTGCATTTACATTTACAACGTCACTGCGCACAATTGCAAGGGTTTGACCAACTTTAACATTATCACCTTCATCTACTAATAGTTTGGTGATTTTACCCGATTTTTCTGCAGAAAAAGTTAGTTCTTGTATTGGCTCAAAATATCCGTTGGAAACAAAATCTAAAGAAATATTTTCTGTTTTCACAGAATCTACTTTTACTGAAATTGAAGCATTGGTTTCGGCAACTATTGCTGTTTTTGCCTCGTTTTCTTTTTTATTGTTAATTAAAACGTAAGAAATTAAACCTAAAGAGACTGCAATTATTAAAATGGTTATTATAATTTTTTTCATCTTGATTATTTATTGATTAATGTTTTAAGTTCGCCTTTGGTTTTTATTAATTGAATTTCTGCTAATTTATAATCTAACAACGCCGTGGTATAATTGTTTTGTGCAATTACTAATTCTGTTTCGGCATCTAACAAATCTGTAAGCGATGCTAAACCTTGCATATAATTATTACTAGTATTATCTAAAACCTCTTGTGCTAGTTTTGTGTTTTCATTTTGATTAGTAATAGATATGATACTGTTTTCGATTTGAGTTATAGCATTTACAAATTCTAAATCTAAAGAGAGTTTAGCCTCTTCTAAATCAACTTTAATAACTTGAAGTTTATTTTCTGCTTGTTGCACTTTGGCTTGTGTTCCGAATCCGCTAAAAATTGGTATACGCAAAGCCAATCCAATTGCAGAAAAATCAGACCAGTATACTTTATCAGAAGGCTTTTTAAACCAAGGAAATTCTGGACCTTGACCAATATAATTGTAGCTTGCCGTTAATGAAAGTGTTGGATAAAATCCGGCTTGAACCGATTTTTTTTGATATTGTAACAATTGTTCGTTCTTTTTAAGCAATAAATATTCAGTTCTATTTGTTGTAGTTGGAATTTCAGAAAGTGCTGCTGGTGTTATTTCAAATTCTGTTTCAGGAATTACAATAGCTGTTTCAATTGGCATTCCCATATAAAATTTCAACGCATTTTCTTGAAGAGCGATTGCATTTAACGTTTGTTGGCGTTGGGTTTCAATATTTGAAATTCGAACCGAAGTTCTATCTAAATCAATTTTCTTTGCCAAACCATTTTTAAATTGACCTTTAATTATACTTTTTACCTTATTCGTGTTTTTAAGATTATTATCTAAAACATTCAAGTTTTGACGAGTAACATATACTTGATAATAGGCTTTCGCAACTCGTTCAATTACTTGTTCTTCTGTTAACTGAGCATTTATCTGATAAAATTCTCTGGTTGACTTTGCTGCCTTTAAACCAACAAAAACAGATTGATCGTACAATGCTTGTGACAAACTCACTCCAGCGCTTGAAATCCATTTTTGTCCAAATGCGGCTTGGATTGAAGTTCCTGGCGCGCCAAATCCTGCACCATCAATAACTGTTGTTTGAATTATCGGATTGTAGGTTACACTTCCGTTTGCTGCAATTTGAGGCAAGGCACGAGATCTGATTTCTTTAATCTCATATTCTCCGTTTTCAACTTTCAGTCGTGCTTTTTTTGCTTCTGCCTTATTTTTTAAAGCATAAGAAACCGCATCTTTTAAGGTTAGCGTTTTAATTTCTTGTGCAAAAACTCCCGCAGACAATAAGAGAGTTAAAACCATAATTATATTCTTCATTTTTTATGTAATTGGATTATTTAAATTCTTTTCTAATTCTACCAAACCTTTTGGCGACACGATGGCGCGCAAGTGGTATTCTAATGCTTGTCTTTCTAAAATTTCGATTTCACTTTCAAATTGATAATTTTCATTTATCATAAAAATCAAATTGTAATAAAAATTCACAAAAGTGGTTACCGGAATTTCTTTTCTATACAAATCTTGTAAAATACCATTTTGTAAATTTCTTTCAAACATACTCATACAAATTGTTTCTTGTTGCACTTTTACAGTTGCATAAATTTCTGGATAATGTTTTTTTAATTGATATACTGGCGATGTTTCTGTAGATTGAAACATATCAGTAAACATTTGTTTTATTACAAAATTTTCTTCTATTGCATTATGGTTTTTATTCTGAATTTCTTCTATTTTGCTTTGAATTTCGTTGTGAACAGAAACCGTTGCTTCTTCAATCAAAACTTCTTTATTGGCAAAATACTTATAAATGGTTTTCTTAGATATACACATTTCACTAGCAATATCATCCATTGTAATGCTTTTAAAACCAAATTTTAAAAACAAATCGCTCGCTTTTTTAACAATTTTCTCTTTCATAGCTCTTTTTCTAAATTAAATAGAAACGAATCTTCCTAAATTCGGAGCAAAGGTAATTAGGAAACTCCATGCACAAAAATAGTTTCCAAAGTATTTGCATAAATTTAACATTACATCGAAATAGTTGCTTTACAGAAAACTATTTTGCGCTTGTTTTAAAATTATTTGAACTATTTTTGTTGCTTTTAAATTCAAGTGTCCCATTTTATATCAATTATATGCATGCTATTTCGCAATACCAACAAACAATTTCTGACTATTTTGAGCATTTAAATTGGAAAAAAAAACCAGAAAATTTATACGAACCAATTAACTATATTCTGTCACTTGGCGGAAAAAGAATGCGTCCGATTTTGACCTTAATGGCTACTGACGTTTTTAATGGCGATTGTAAATTGGCAATTCCTGCAGCTACAGCAATTGAAATTTTTCATAATTTCTCTTTAGTTCATGACGATATTATGGACGATGCGCCATTGCGAAGAGGAAACGAAACCGTTCATGAAAAATGGGATATTAATACTGCCATTTTATCTGGCGATGCTATGTTAATTTTGGCTTATCAGCATTTTGAAGAATATGAACCTGCAGTTTTTAGAGATTTGGCAAAATTATTTAGCAAAACAGCTTTAGAGGTTTGCGAAGGACAACAATACGACGTAGACTTTGAAACAAGAAATAACGTAACCATAACAGAATATCTTAAAATGATTACGTATAAAACCGCAGTTTTGGTAGCTGCAGCTTTAAAAATGGGTGCAATTGTAGCACAAACAACTAAGGAAAATTGCGAATTGATTTATGACTTCGGTTTAAATTTAGGAATCGCATTTCAATTGCAAGATGATTTTTTGGATGCTTTTGGCGATCCAGAAACCTTTGGCAAACAAGTTGGAGGTGATATCATAGAAAATAAAAAAACCTATTTGTTTTTAAAAGCAAAAGAGTTTTCGTTAGACGGCCAAAAAGAACAATTGAACCATCTATTTTCTATTCATCCGTCAGATAATTTCGAAAAAATCGCCTTAGTAAAATCTATTTTTAATGAAACTGGCGCATCAGAAGCTACAAAAACTGCAATAGAAGAATATACTTTAAAAGCATTAGAAACATTAAACCAAATGGATATTGCTGAAGATAAAAAAGAAGTGCTTCGCAATTTCGGAAAACAATTAATGTCGCGCAAAGTATAATCGCAATAATACCTATAAAAACCTAATGTTTGTAGCGCCAAAAAACACCAACTTACTACTTTTAGAAGCAGAAAAAGAAAACTTATATCTCAAATTAATTGAGCAAATTAATAAAGATTTTAATTTGGCTAACGAACCTATAGATTTTCATAGTTCTACTAAACCTCAAGATTTAAACATACAACTAAGCGAAAAAATATACCGATTAATTCAGTATAAATTTGCAGAATATCTCAACTTACTTTATATTACAGATGTATCGGAAGAAGAAATAAAAAAACTAGACGGTTCAGATATTGCACAACTTTCTGAACAAGTTGCATTTTTAATTCTTAAAAGAGAATGGATGAAAGTTTGGTTTCGAAATAAATATTAATACTATCCGAAATAAGAAATTAAAGCAATACAAACTAATAAAACCACAATACTAATTATTCTAATTTTCTGAAATTCTTTAGTTACTTTATAATATTTTATAAAGCGAAAAATTTCAAATAATAAAAAAAACGCAATAATTAATACCGGTATAGACTTCATAATAATTTAAATTTTTAATTGAGAGCAATCTCAATCCTTCAAAAGTAAACAAATTGAATTAATAATAACAATAACGTCTACAAAAAAAAACAAAGAAATTAAAGATAATTGTTTTGACATCTTTTAAAAAAAAACCCTTACAAACGGCATAAATGGGCTTCCATAAACATTTCGATCTTGTTTGTGTAGCACATTATAACGTCCGCCAATAGTAACATTATTTGCACGATAACCTGCACCTAAAAACAAACCTGTATTCCAAAAATTCTCGGATTTAAAAGCCGGATTATCATAAGATACATTTACACGAAGTTGTTCTAACTCCACCGAAAACTGAATTTCTTGAATAGGATTTACCAAAGCAATCAAACTCAACCCATATTGATGCGACGAAAACTGGTTTTTTTGACTCAAGTAATTGTACTGTAAACCCAAGCCTGCGGCAAAATATTGGTTAACATTATAAATTGCACTTGGTGCGACGGCAATATTGGTAAAACCAGTGCCAAAACCCAAACCTAATCCACCGCCAAATTGTACTTTTTCCCAAAATACAGATTTAGAAGTTGCTTGAGAGAATCCCAATGAAGAAACAAAAAACAAGAGTATTTTAAAGAAAAAGCCTATTTTATTAAAAAACATATCTCTTGAAGTTATAATTAATTGTTATAAAACTATAAAAAAAGATTTAAGATTGGTCTAAATATTTTACTTTTGTAGAAACGATTGTTAATATACTACTCTTTCAACCAACAATATGGATAGGTTTTCCTTTTTAAACGCAGCTCATACCGAATTTTTCGCTCAATTATACGACCAATATTTAGAAAATCCAGATAGTGTTGAGGCCAGTTGGCGTGCATTTTTTCAGGGATTTGATTTTGGTTCTCAAAACTATTCAGACGAACAAGCAGTTACTGAAATGGCACAAGTTGCTTACGGTAACGGAGATGCTTCTGCTATTTCAGAAAAACTTCAAAAGGAATTTAATGTTTTAAAATTAATTGAAGGTTATCGAACACGTGGTCATTTGTTTACCAAAACAAACCCAGTTAGAGAACGACGCACCTATTCGCCAACATTAGATTTACAGAATTTCGGACTTGCTAATAGCGATTTAAATATTGTTTTTGATGCAGCCAAAGCATTGCATTTGCAACCCTCAACTTTACAAGAAATTTTAAACCATTTGAACAACATTTATTGCGGTTCTATTGGAGTAGAATATATGTACATCCGAAATCCAGAAACGATTCAATGGATTCAAAATAAGATTGGGCAAAATGAGAATCTTCCTAAATTTAATGAGGAACAAAAAAAGGACATTTTAGAAAATCTTACAGAAGCAGTTTCTTTTGAAACGTTTTTGCACACAAAATATGTAGGTCAAAAACGTTTTTCTTTAGAAGGTGGAGAATCTTTAATTCCTGGTTTAAATGCTTTAATAGAAGCCGCAGCAGAAAAAGGAGTAGAACATTTCGTAATGGGAATGTCACATCGTGGCCGATTAAATGTGCTAGCCAACATTTTTCACAAACCAACTCAAGATATTTTCTCAGAATTTGACGGAAAAGATTACGATCAAGAGTATTTTGATGGTGATGTAAAATACCATTTAGGTCTAACATCAGAACGAACTACAAAATCCGGAAAAAAAATAAACATCAATCTTTCTCCAAATCCTTCGCATCTTGAAACCGTTGGTGCTGTTATTGAAGGAATTGCGAGAGCAAAACAAGATAAATATACACCAGACGATTTCTCAAAAGTTTTACCAATTGCAGTTCATGGTGATGCCGCAATTGCAGGTCAAGGTATTGTTTACGAAATTATTCAAATGGCGCAGTTAGACGGCTACAAAACCGGAGGAACTATTCATTTGGTAATTAACAATCAAGTTGGTTTTACAACTAATTATACAGATGCACGTTCATCAACCTATTGTACAGATGTTGCAAAAGTAACCTTGTCGCCAGTATTGCATGTAAATGCAGACGATGCAGAAGCTGTTGTTCACGCCATGCTTTTTGCCTTAGATTACAGAATGACTTTTGGCAGCGATGTCTTTATTGATTTACTAGGTTACAGAAAATATGGTCATAACGAAGGTGACGAACCTCGTTTTACCCAACCAGTTTTATATAAATTAATTGCAAAGCATCAAAATCCTAGAGATATTTATGCAGAAAAACTAATAGCAGAAGGAATAGTTACTAAAGAAGATGTAGCAAAACTAGAAGCAGATTACAAAGCAAATTTAGATCATAATTTAGAAGAATCTCGTAAAAAAAATCTTACCATCATCAAACCATTCATGCAAGACGAATGGAATGGTTTCGAACAAGTTTCAGATGATGAAATGCTAAAACCTGTCAATACGACATTTGATCACAATAATTTAAACAGAATTATTGAAGTAGTTTCTACACTCCCAAAAGACAAGAAGTTTATCAATAAAATTTCTAAAATAGTTACAGATCGCAAAACACAATACGATAACAACACCATCGATTGGGGAACAGCAGAAACCTTGGCTTACGGAACGTTATTATCAGAAGGCTATAATGTTAGAATGTCAGGTCAAGATGTAGAAAGAGGAACTTTTTCTCACAGACATGCCGTTGTTAAAGTAGAAGATTCCGAAGAAGAAGTTATTTTACTTAACAATTTACAAAACGAAACAGGTCGTTTTCAAATATATAATTCTCTATTATCCGAATACGCAGTTTTAGGTTTTGATTATGGTTATGCCTTAGCAAACCCAAATACATTAACCCTTTGGGAAGCGCAATTTGGAGATTTCTCTAACGGATGTCAAATCATGATTGACCAATACATATCTTGTGGAGAAGACAAATGGAACAACCAAAACGGAATTGTTTTATTACTACCACACGGTTATGAAGGCCAAGGTGCAGAACATTCTTCTGCCAGAATGGAACGTTATTTACAACTTTGCGCACGCCACAATATGTACGTTGCAGATTGTACAACTCCGGCAAACTTCTTTCACTTGTTAAGAAGACAAATGAAAACAAAATTCCGTAAACCATTAGTAGTATTTTCACCAAAAAGTTTATTGCGTCATCCATTGTGTGTTTCCACACAAAAAGAATTAGCAAACGGAAGTTTCCAAGAAACTATTGACGATAATATAGTAGATAAAGAAAAAGTAAAAACACTAGTCTTCGTAACAGGTAAATTCTACTATGATATTTTAGCAGAAAGAGAGAAAAACGAAAGAAACGACGTTGCATTAGTGCGAATAGAACAATTGTTTCCTTTACCCGTAGAACAATTAAAAGAAATTATAGCAAAATATCCAAACGCAGACGACTATGTTTGGGCACAAGAAGAACCAAAAAACATGGGTGCATACAGCTTTATGCTCATGAATTTTGATTTAGTAAAATGGAGATTGGCATCATTAAAAGCTTACGCTGCACCAGCTGCCGGAAGTTCAACTCGTGACAGACGACGACACGCAGATGCATTACGAATGGTTTTTGATAAAGATTTATTTAGATAATTAGAAGCTATTTCCCGCTTTCCGTTGCAATCTTTTATTTTTTTAAAGAAAAAAAGAAAAGGATTTTCACTGTAATCGGGGCTAAAAAAAGACAAAACAACAACAATATAAAATTCATACATAAAATAGTATAAAGATGATTTTAGAAATGAAAGTGCCTTCACCAGGCGAATCGATAAAAGAAGTAGAAATAGCAACTTGGCTAGTACAAGATGGCGATTATGTAGAAAAAGACCAAGCTATTGCAGAAGTAGATTCGGATAAGGCAACTTTAGAATTACCTGCAGAACAAAGCGGAATAATAACACTAAAAGCAGAAGAAGGCGATACCGTTCAAGTTGGCGCGGTAGTTTGCTTAATTGATACAGAAGGTAAAAAACCAGGTGGCGATTCTGCAGAAAAGAAAACTGAAGAAAAAACCGAAGCTCCAAAACAAGAAGAGAAAAAGCCAGAAGCGAAAAAAGAAGTTGCAACACCAAAAGCAGAAAATACTTCTTATGCTGCAAACACGCCATCACCTGCTGCTAAAAAAATATTAGAAGAAAAAAATATCCAACCAACCAGCATAACCGGAACTGGTAAAGACGGAAGAATAACCAAAGACGATGCTGTAAATGCAACCCCATCTATGGGAACGCCAACTGGCGGAAGTCGCGGTAGCGAACGTTCTAAACTTTCTATGTTGCGCAGAAAAGTAGCAGAAAGATTAGTAGCTGCAAAAAATGAAACTGCCATGTTAACTACATTTAATGAAGTAAACATGACACCAATTAACAAAATCAGAAACGAATACAAAGATGCCTTCAAAGCAAAGCATAATGGTGTAGGTTTAGGGTATATGTCGTTTTTTACTAAAGCCGTAACTCGTGCTTTACAAATGTATCCAGATGTAAACTCTATGATGGATGGCGATTATAAAATTGCTTATGATTTCTGTGATATTTCAATCGCAGTTTCTGGACCAAAAGGATTAATGGTTCCTGTTGTAAGAAATGCAGAAAACCTATCTTTTAGAGGAGTTGAAGCAGAAATTAAACGTTTGGCTTTACGTGCTCGTGATGGTCAAATTACTGTGGATGATATGACTGGCGGAACATTTACAATTACCAATGGTGGTGTTTTTGGAAGCATGTTATCTACACCTATTATTAATCCTCCGCAATCAGGAATTTTAGGAATGCACAACATTATTGAACGTCCGATTGCTGTTGATGGTAAAGTAGAAATTCACCCAATGATGTATGTAGCTTTATCTTATGATCACCGTATTATTGATGGTCGTGAATCGGTTGGGTTTTTAGTAGCAATTAAAGAAGCTTTAGAAAACCCTTTAGAATTACTTTTAAACAACGATGCAAAAAAAGCATTTGAACTATAAATTTTTGCAGGTTTTAAAAAACTTGTCTTAGCAATATCAAATCCCAAAATTTTTAAATAAGTTTGGGATTTTTTTAATTACTAAAATTGTAAATTATGGTACTTCCAATTTTTATTCTTAGTGCTGTTTTTTTTGGTCTAGCATTTATAATAACCGAAAATAATGCCTCCTATTTACTTTCGGGTTACAACACGATGTCCGAAAAAGAAAGACGAAATTTTGATATAAAATCCTATCTTTCTTTATTTAAAAAATTCCATATTTTTCTCGGCTTGTCGTTATTAGTTTTTTCTTTGTTGATTTTTTATTTTATCAATTCTGATTATGCAGGAATATTTCTCGTAACCTATCCTATTCTGGCTTATTTCTATTTAATGTGGAAAAGCAAAAGTTTTTATATTGAAAAAAATAGAAAACAAACCAATAGGACAATTATTGGTATCATTGTTTTGTTAATCGTTTGTGCAGTCATTCTTGTTTTATTTACAAAAACACTAAAAAATAACGAAATAATAATTTCTGAAAATAATATTGAAATTACAGAAGATTACGGAATAATTTTGAATAAAAATGAAATACAAAAATTAGAACTAGTTGACCAATTGCCAGAAATTGGTTCTAAACTAAATGGAACGGATTTAGAAACTATTTTAAAAGGAAATTTTAAATTGGCTACTGGAGAAAAAGTCAAATTATTTATCAATTCAGAAACTAAACCCATTATTTTAATAACTACTACCAAAAACTTTAAAATATACTATTCTTCAAAAAATAAATCTAACGACAGTATTTTTAAAGAATTAAATGCAGCAATTAAAAATTGATTTTGATTTTTTACCTTTCTTTGCGTTAGGGATAGAAATGGAAATCCTAAACTTGCCAATGAAATTTTGAATTTTAAAACTGCCTTTCTGCAAGTTTATATTGTAAAGAATAGCCCGACCGAAACAGGTAAAAATCAAGTTTGCAAAACGAAGATTTTACCGTTTTGGTAACGCCCAAAAATCACAAATGACAAAAAATAAAAAGCAAGCAGCGATAGGTTTTATATTTATTACCATGCTGATTGATGTTACAGGTTGGGGAATTATTATTCCGGTTTTGCCAAACTTAATTCAAGAATTAATTCATGCAGATATTAGTGAAGCGGCAAAATATGGCGGTTGGTTGACTTTTGCATATGCAATTACGCAATTTGTTTTTGCACCTTTGGTTGGTAGTTTGAGTGACAAATTCGGACGACGACCAATCTTACTAATTTCTCTTTTCGGGTTTTCTTTAGATTACATTCTACTTTCACTTGCGCCGACTATAACTTGGCTTTTCATCGGTCGTATTTTAGCCGGAGTTACCGGCGCAAGTATTACAACGGCTTCGGCTTATATTGCAGACATTAGCACGAGTGAAAACCGCGCGAAAAATTTCGGAATGATTGGTGCAGCATTTGGTTTAGGATTTATTATTGGTCCAGTTATTGGCGGATTACTTGGGCAATTTGGTTCTCGCGTTCCGTTTTATGCTGCCGCAGTTTTATGTTTAATTAATTTTTTATATGGTTATTTTATTTTACCAGAATCGTTGTCTTTAGAAAACAGACGCGATTTTAGTTGGAAAAGGGCAAATCCTATTGGCGCTTTTAAACGTTTAAAAAAATATCCAAACTTAATAGGTTTGGTTCTTGCCATTTTTTTAATGTACGTTGCATCACAAGCATTACAAAGCATTTGGAGTTTTTATACCATGTACCAATTTAATTGGGACGAAAAAATGGTCGGTATTTCTTTAGGAATAATCGGATTATTAGTTGGCCTAGTACAAGGTGGATTGATTCGCTACATCAACCCGAAATTAGGAAACGAAAAGAGTATCTATTTAGGAATGGCATTATATACTATCGGAATGTTTTTGTTTGCATTCGCATCTGAAAGTTGGATGATTTTTGTGTTTTTGATTCCGTATTGCCTGGGCGGAATTTCTGGTCCGGCTTTGCAAGCAGTAGTTTCTGGCGAAGTTTCTCCAACCGAACAAGGCGAAATTCAAGGTACATTAACTAGTTTAATGAGCGCAAGTGCTATTGTTGGACCGCCTTTAATGTCGACTATATTTTATTATTTTACACACGACGATGCACCTTTTAAATTTGCTGGCGCACCATTTTTCTTAGGTGGAATTTTAATGTTTTTTGCGGCATTATTGGCTTGGCGAAGCTTTCGAGTTGGAATAAAATGAGTTTCTGTCCCGAAACCTTTGAACCTTAAAAAAAACTATTTCTTCAAAAATAAATTCCGCTTATTATAATCAATAATTCCTTTTCCTTTTAATAAAATATCGGCACCAATAATTCCGTCAACTGTATCTACTTTATGCTGAGATAATGCTTGGTTTACATGCGACATATCAAACAAGACTAAATGAATTTTCTTGTTTTTCCATTTCCCCAATTCAATTTCATTTTTCTTAGAAATTAAGGTAAACATTCCAACCGCTCCAGCACCAGCAGCTTGCGTTTTACTCGATTTTGTTTGGAGTTTAAACTTTTCTGCAAATTCCAATCCAACGCAACTATTACTTGCGCCAGTATCTAAAATAAAGTTTCCCTTTACGCCGTTAAGCAAAGTTTTAACCAATAAATGCTGCGTTTTTGATACTTTAAATTTAATTTTTATATAGTCTTCTTTTTTTAATATTTCCTGAAGATTTTTCATGTATGAGTCATTTCTAGAAGTCAAATATAGAAAATAAACAGAACTCCAATTCATTTATTTTTTTTAAAACTCTAAAGAAATTGTAGTTTTGTTGTTTA
>JBLIJW010000061.1:0-15182 GCA_047636155.1 Flavobacterium sp.
AGCTTCTTGTGTAAAACTATATAATCGGGATAAATATTGTTGCAATTTGGTGCTTCTAATATTTATTTCTACACTAAGTTTAAAAATCACATAAGAAAGAATTGGTAGTGGTAATAAGGTGTAAAATGTCAAAAGCGGAGATACATTGTACATATAAATTATTACAATTGTGAACCTTATTATGGTATTAATAGAATACATTACAGCCGGACCAACATACATTCTAACCTTGCTAACATCTTCGCTTATCCGATTCATTAAATCGCCTGTTCGATTTTGCTTGTAAAAATTCTGATTCAGGCTTTCGTATTGTTTAAAAACTTCATTTTTTAAATCAAATTCTATATGACGCGACATAACTATTAAGGTTTGTCGCATTAAAAAAGTTAAAAATCCTGCAATTATTGCTGCTCCAATTACCAACAAAGAATTTTCAATAAGTTGCGATTTAATAGATTCTATCGGAATATTATTGAGATTAGCACTTTGAATATCTTTAAAGGATTCACTTATCAATTTAGGAGTGTAAAGCATAAAGATTTGCGCTACAATTGTAATGATAATTCCTAATAAAAAGCGGTATTTGTATTTTATAAAGTATTTATTTAAATAACTAAGTTCCTTCATTTATTTAGTATTCTTTCGTGTTATTTTAATGAATTTTAGTTAATTTCTTAATTATTCTGAAAAAACAGAAATCGCAAAGAAATTTGACATAAGTAACAATTTGATAATTTATTATAACAAAAGCTTTTATTTTTGAATTATAATCTAAATTTACGTCGACTTTCTAATAATGTCGTAAACTTAAATATAAAAAATGAATTCAGAAATCATGGATGTTAAAGATTTGCACAAAGTAAATCCTGTATTTGGTCAACTTTCTTTTGATAACCACGAACAAATTGTATTTTGTAATGACAAAGATACTGGTTTAAAAGCAATAATTGGTATTCATAATTCGGTTTTAGGACCAGCTTTAGGTGGAACTAGAATGTGGAATTATGAGAACGAATGGGAAGCATTGAATGACGTCTTACGACTTTCTCGAGGAATGACGTATAAATCTGCAGTAGCGGGATTGAATTTAGGCGGCGGAAAAGCGGTTATTATTGGCGATGCTAAAACACAAAAAAATCCAGAGTTGATGCGAAAATTTGGTGAATACGTTCATTCGCTTTCTGGTAAATATATTACCGCAGAAGATGTTGGGATGGTAACTGCAGATATGGATGCTGTTAGAGATGTCACTCCATATGTTACCGGAATTTCTGAATCTCGTGGTGGTTCTGGAAATCCTTCACCTGTTACGGCCTTTGGAGTTTACATGGGAATGAAAGCTGCTGCAAAACATAAATTTGGTTCAGAAAAATTAATTGGATTAAAAATTTTGGTTCAAGGTGTTGGTCATGTCGGAGAAACTTTAGTAGAATATTTAACTAAAGAAAGTGCATTGGTTGAAATTACAGATATTAGCCAAAGCAGATTAGAAGAAGTTGCAAAAAAATATGGTGCAAGTATTTTTACTGGTGAAAATTTGTACAATGCAGATGTTGATATTTATGCGCCTTGTGCTTTAGGAGCAACAATAAATAGTGAAACCGTTTATAAAATAAATGCAAAAATAATTGCTGGTGCGGCAAACAATCAATTAGCCAATGAAGATGTGCATGGTGCGATTTTGGTAGAAAGAGGAATTGTTTATGCTCCAGATTTTGTAATTAATGCTGGCGGAATTATAAATGTGTATGCAGAAATTGCGAATTATGATAAAGCAGAATCGATGCGACGCACAGAAAACATTTATAATACTACCTTAGAAATTTTAAAATTTGCAGATTCTTCTGGTTTAACTCCGCAAAAAGCAGCCATGATGGTTGCAGATGAGCGTATTGAGAAAACAAGAAAAGAAAATGCTAAATAAATAGCGGAATCAAAAAATAATTTTAATTTTGCCGAGCAAAAGAATAGCAATCTTTCGCCCGGTTATTTTATACTAATTCATAAAGTTCTTTCCCGTGTTAAACAGAAGACATATTCGAGTAAAAGTGATGCAATCCATTTATGCAATGCATCAAAGTGGTTCGGACAATTTAGAAAAGCAAGAGAAATTTTTAATAGCCAGCATAGAAAATAGTATTGAGTTGTATTTAATATTAGTTTCTATTTTAGTAGAAATTAGAACTAAAGAATTACTATTTATTGCCGTTTCTAAAAAGAAACATTTAGCAACTCCAGAAGAAAGAAATCCAAATTTAAAATTTGTTGAAAATACTGTTTTAATTGGGTTAGAGCAAAATTATTCTTTAAACAAAGGATTAGAAAATTATAAAATAACCAATTGGCAAAAAAACGACGACACTATTTTAATTTTACTTCAAGAAGTTAAAAAGAGTGATGTTTATCTTGCTTACATGCAGGAGTTAAATAAATCTTTTGATTTAGATAAGCAGTTCGTAGCCGATATTTTTGAAAAAGTTATTGCACCAAATGAAAAATTATTTTCTTACTTAGAAGATTTTAAACTTACTTGGGTAGATGATTTTCCTTTAATCAATACAGAAATCTTGAAACAACTTCGGAATTTTCCGAAAGAAACAGAAGATTTTAGAATTCCGAAGTTATATAAGGATATTGAAGACCGGGATTTTGCATTACACTTGTTTAGAAAAACAATTTTAAACGAAGCCAAATTAGCAAAAGAATTTGCCGATAAAACACCAAATTGGGACATGGATCGGATTGCAGAATTAGACACTATTGTTTTAAAAATGGCGATTGCAGAATTATTATATTTTGCCTCAATTCCCGTTAAGGTAACCATAAATGAATATTTAGAAATTGCGAAAGAATACTCCACTCCAAAAAGTAGTATTTTTATTAACGGAATTTTAGATAATTTAGCAAAAGAATTTAAAAATGACGACCGATTAAAAAAGATAGGTCGAGGTTTAATGTAATTTTAAAAATAAAAAAATGAAAAAAGCACTTGTATTTCCGGTTTTGCTTTTTGTTTTGACTTTATCTTCTTGTAAAAAATCAGACGGACTAAATGCTGTAAAATCATCTGATCAAGATGCAGTTGTTAATTCAGAAATTATCGATTTTCAAAAACGTGACGTAGATTCCTTAGCAATAAAAGCAATGGATTCTGAAAATGAAACTCAAATTGGTTTTGAAAAAACTGATTTTGATTTTGGAGCAATTAAATCTGGCGATGTAGTTAGTTATGCCTTTAAATTTAAAAATACTGGTTCTAAAAATTTAATTATTAAAGATGCAAAGGTAAGCTGTGGTTGTACTGTTACAAATTATCCTAAAGAACCAATAGCGCCAGGTGAAGGAGGAGAAATTTCAATAAAATTTGATTCTTCAAGAAAATCTGGTCGTCAATTAAAATCAATTAACGTGTATGGAAATATCCCTAACGGCAAACAGATTTTATACATTAGAGCAACAATCAAAAATTAAAAAATAGTAATAATAATAAACACCAATTATGGAAAATTTAATGCAATTTGCCCCTTATATTTTAATGTTCGTAGTAATTTATTTCTTTATGATTTTACCACAACAAAAAAGAGTCAAAAAAGAAAAAGAATTTGAAAAAACCTTGAAAGTAGGAGATAAAGTTGTTACCAAAAGTGGTTTTCATGGTAAAGTTGCAGAATTATCTGAAACAACTTTAGTAATAGAAACTATGTCTGGAAAGATGAAGATTGAACGTTCTGCAGTATCTTTAGAAATGAGTGCCACAATGAACAAGAAAGCATAATTTTTTAAAGCAAAAAAATCTAAAAGTCGAAGATTGTAATTTTACTTTCTTCGACTTTTTTTGTTTTATTTAAGTTCTAATAATTTCTTTCGGATGGTTTCAAAATGTTCCCAAGGAATGAAATGATTAGCATTTTTTATAGTTATTACCTCTATTAATTTTGCATTTACAAATTCTCGTTCTACAAATGCCACATTACTGTAAGGCACCAAATCATCGTCTGTTCCATGAATGACGATTACGTTTGTGGTAATTTTTTTTAAATTTTCCTGCATAACATACAAATCTTTTTTTAACCACCACAATTCGTCATTGGCAGGTTGTAATGCGCCAGGAATGATATATCTTAATGGTTTAGCTTTAAATATTTTACGCCACTTTTCTGGTGTTTCCGCCTTTGGGTCAACCGCACCAGCTAATAAAACAATACTACTAAACCTACTTGGCAATTCTATTGCTAAATTAGTTATTAATGGTCCGCCATAAGAATGTCCAACAGAAAAAATAGATACATTTTTTGGCAAGCTATTTACAAATTGTTTTAAGATCGCAGTTTGTTCAAATAAATTTTTAGATTTTCTAAAATCAGAATATCCAAATCCAGGTCGATCTATTGCTATCATACAAAACTTTTTTAGCAATAAACTATCTGATAAATATTTTTCAAAATTATTCCAACTTCCTGGTGAACCATGAACGAATAATAAAATAGGATTTCCTTTTTTTCCTGTTTGAATGTAATGTAAGATGTCTCCACCAAAAACGACAGTCGTGTCTAAAAACGAAACTTTTTCTTTCTCAAAATAATTTGCAACTTTACCAGGTTTGGTCCGCATGGTAATGCAAGACGGACATAAAATTAAATAGCCGAACAGCAACACCAAACTAAAATATTTGAATTTATGTTTTTTAAAATGGTTCATTTTTTTGATTTATAGTATCGTTTAAACCCTCCAAACGCTTTATTTTTGGGATAATTTTTTTCCATCTTGCATTTTTTTATTGTTTTGCTTCTTTTAAATAATAATGGTATTCGTTTTGCCCTAGTTAAATTTTCGAACTGTACTTTAATCTCTTTGTTTGCAACTAAATTTTGCTTTAAAAAAACTGAAATAATTATTTTCTTGGATTCCGATTTTATTCTTCTTCCTAAATCTTCGTTCAAAATTGCTTCGTTAATATATTCTAAAATTAATTTTTTGTCAATTTCTTTTTTATTTTTAAATCGCCATTTTCTTAATCCTTTAGTAACTTTTTGGATAGCATTGATTAATTTTTTTGTTTCGTCTTTTAAAAAGACGCCTTGTAAAAACCATACAGTAAAATATTCCGTTTCATTTGTTTGTTTCCACCAAATTAGTTTTAGAAATAATATTTTTAAAAATATTAATTTCCTTTTGCTACTGGTTGGTTTTGTCCCAAACGTGCAACGTATTTTACAAAAATCATGAATTATAAAAATGGTAAGAAAACGAAATGTACAATATCCGTCTATTTTATTTTATTTATTTTGAAAAATCAGTAGTTGCAGTTAGCTCAGCAATTTTAACAATCACTTCAACTGCTTTTTGCATACTTTCTATTGGAACGTATTCGTATTTACCGTGAAAATTATGTCCGCCAGCAAAGATATTTGGACAAGGTAAACCCATATAACTTAATCTACAACCATCTGTTCCGCCGCGAATAGGTTTTATTAAAGGTGTAATGCCAAGTTGGTTCATTGCTTTTTCTGCTAAATCCACAATAAATTTTACTGGTTCTACCTTTTCCTTCATGTTGTAGTATTGGTCGTTCATCTCCAAAATGGCAATATCTTCCCCAAATTGATTTGCAAAATCTGCATTAATTTTCTTTACTAATGTGGTAACCAATTCTTTTCGATTTGCAAAATCTTTAGCATCGAAATCACGAATAATCAATTGAATTTTAGTTTCTTCAATGCTTCCTTCGTAATGGTTTAAATGAAAAAATCCTTGGTAACCAGATGTGTCTTGTGGAGTTTCGTTTTTAGGAAGTTGGCTTATAAAATGGTTTGCAATTAAAATAGAATTAATCATTTTGCCTTTTGCGTAGCCAGGATGTACGCTTTTTCCTTTAAAGATAATTTTAACTCCAGCAGCATTAAAATTTTCATACTCTAATTCCCCAATTTGACTTCCGTCCATCGTATACGCCCATTCTGCGCCAAATTTTTCAACATCAAATAAATCAGCACCACGACCAATTTCTTCATCTGGTGTAAAACAAATTCTGATTTTTCCGTGCTTAATTTCGGGGTTATTAATTAAAAACTCCATTGCCGTAATAATTTCTGTTATTCCCGCTTTATCATCCGCGCCAAGCAAAGTAGTACCATCTGTAGTAATGATAGTTTGTCCTATATATTGTAATAAATCTTGAAAATAATTTGGTGATAAAATGATATTCTGTTCTTTGTTTAAAACAATATCGCCACCGTCATAATTGGAAATAATTTGCGGCTTTACATCTTTTCCTGTAAAATCTGGAGTAGTATCAAAATGAGAAACAAAACCAATTGTTGGCACTTCATGAGAAACATTACTAGCCAAAGTTGCCATAACATAACCATTTTCGTCAATGGTAACCTCGGTCATTCCGATAGTTTTTAATTCTTCGACTAAAACATTAGCAAGGTTAAATTGTTTTTTAGTACTTGGTGTTGTGGTTGAATTTGGATCAGATTCGGTATCAATAATTACGTAACTAATAAATCGATTTATTATATTTTGCATAAATTTAATTTTATTGTAAAAGTAAGAAAATAGTTTCCAATGGTCGGTAAGCTGTCATCAGTTTTCGTAATATTTTTTATACTTTATTGTACAACCTACAATTTGTAATTCACAACCAATAATCAAATTACTTCACCACAATATCATATTTTGCCAAAAGTCCAACTAAACCATCTAAAGAAAATTTAGCTTTTTTAAGTTTATTTCTTTCCGGATCAATAGTGTAATTGTAACTAGTTGAAAAATCTGCTTTGTTTGCAATAGTTTCTGAGAAAACAGTCAAACGCAAATTACAATTATCAAATAAAGCCTCGGTTAAATCTGCTTTCATAAAATCTACGGAAACCATGCTACAATTTATAAACTTTATTTTTTTAAGCTTCAAGGCATAAAATTGAGCATAATCTAACAAACAATCCTGAAATCCGAAATCATAAATTACCTGATCGGTCATTGCAAAATTTACATTTGTAAAGTCGCATTTGGTAAAAAATGCACCACGAAGCGAAACATAATTTATTTTAGTATCTTTAAAATTACATTCAAAAAAAGTACAATCTATAAATGTAACGGTCTGAAAGTCGCACAAAGTAAAATCACATTTTTTAAATACGCAATTTTCATAATCTTTATATTTAATGTCGTTTTCTGCAAAAGTGGTGTTTTCAAATTCTAAATCTAACTGATAATCGGAACTCATTTGTTTACTATTTTTTGGAATTCAAAATTACAATTTATACTGTTTACTTTAACTAAAAATTAGTATTCGTTACCAACATATAAAAGTAAAAAAAGGGTAATTTTATATTCTATGAAAAATAACACGAGAAAAGGTTTTGTTTTTAAAAAATACGAAGCGCCATTTCAATCTCCATTTGATAAACTTTTCGAAATTTTTAAAGAATTAATCACGCACACATCTGGCGATTTTGACGAAGCAATTGATTGGTTGCGCCAATTGGATGTAGAGTATAAATTGACAGATGCCAATTATACCATTGATGATTTTATTGAAGATTTAAAAAAGAAAGGATATATCCGCGAAGAAATTAAAGAAGATGGTTCTGGCGGAATGGGAATTACTGCAAAAACGGAACGCGCTATTCGTCAAGCTGCACTAGATCAAATTTTTGGAAATTTAAAAAAATCGGCAACCGGTAATCATAAAACTAAATATAGCGGAAACGGAGACGAACAAACTGGAGAATTTAGAAATTTTGTTTTTGGCGATACAATTGAAAGTATTTCTTTAACCGAAAGTTTGAGAAATGCACAAATTAATAATGGGGTAGACGAATTTCGTTTAACCGAGAATGATTTGGTTGTAGAAGAAGCCAAATACAAAGCACAAATGAGTACGGTTTTAATGATTGACATTAGCCACAGTATGATTTTATACGGCGAAGACCGAATTACGCCTGCAAAAAAAGTTGCAATGGCTTTGGCAGAATTAATTACTACCAGATATCCGAAAGACACTTTAGATATTATTGTATTTGGAAACGATGCTTGGCCAATTGCAATTAAAGATTTACCCTATTTAAAAGTCGGTCCATATCATACAAATACGGTCGCCGGTTTGCAATTGGCCATGGATATTTTGCGTCGTAAACGAAATACGAACAAACAAATATTTATGATCACCGATGGAAAACCAAGTTGCGTTCGCGAGAAAAATGGCGAATATTACATGAACTCCAATGGTTTAGATCAGTATATCGTAGAGCAATGTTACAACCAAGCACAACAAGCAAGAAAATTGCATATTCCGATAACCACGTTCATGATTGCGAACGATCCATATTTGCAGAAGTTTGTAAACCATTTTACAGAAGCAAACCAAGGAAAAGCATTTTACACCGGATTAAAAGGTTTGGGTGAAATGATTTTTGAAGACTACGAAACCAACAGAAAGAACAGAATAAAATAGGTTTTTGGCGTTTCCCATTCGGGTCGGGCTATTCGTTGCAATCTTTTTCTCGGCGAAAAGCCTCAAAAAAGGATTTACACTTCTATCCCTAACGCAACCTAAAATAATATAAAAACAACAATTCCAATAAATTTGAAATAAAAAAAATGAAAATAGAAAACATAAAAACCCTTGGCGATCTTAAAAAAGCAGGATACCAATCAAAAGGAATTAAAGACGAATTGCGAGATAATTTAAGAACTAAAATAAAATCGGGTAAACCAGTTTTTGAAGGTGTTCACGGATTTGAAAATACGGTAATTCCAGAATTAGAACGCGCCATTTTATCCAAACATAATATTAATTTGTTAGGATTACGTGGTCAAGCAAAAACAAGATTAGCTCGAAAAATGATCGAATTATTAGACGAATATATTCCTGTAGTGGAAGGTTCAGAAATTAATGACGATCCATTAAATCCAATTTCCAGATATTCTAAAGATTTAATAGCAGAACATGGAGATAAAAGTCCAATTTCTTGGATGCATCGTTCCGATCGTTTTGCAGAAAAATTAGCCACGCCAGATGTTACTGTTGCCGATTTGATTGGCGATGTTGATCCTATAAAAGCTGCAAATTTAAAATTATCTTACGCAGACGATAGAGTGATTCATTTCGGAATGATTCCGCGTGCGAACCGTTGTATTTTTGTAATAAATGAATTACCAGACTTACAAGCCCGAATTCAGGTTGCACTTTTTAATATTTTACAAGAAGGTGACATTCAAATTCGAGGTTTTAAACTAAGAATGCCTTTGGACATGCAATTTGTATTTACAGCAAATCCAGAAGATTATACCAACCGTGGTAGTATTGTAACTCCGCTTAAGGACAGAATTGGTTCGCAAATTTTAACTCATTATCCAGAAACTATTGCAATTGCAAGAACCATTACAGAGCAAGAGGCAAAATTAAATAAAGAACAATCTGACGCAGTTTATATTCCGTCTTTAGCAAAAGATTTATTAGAGCAAATTGCATTTGAAGCAAGAGAAAGCGAATATATTGACAATAAAAGTGGTGTAAGTGCAAGAATGACAATTACTGCGTTTGAAAATTTAATAAGTACTGCCGAACGCCGTTCGTTACTATCTGGTGATGATAAAACTACAGTAAGACTATCTGATTTTATGGGAATTATTCCTGCTATTACAGGAAAAGTAGAACTAGTTTATGAAGGCGAACAAGAAGGTGCAGCAACGGTTGCACAACACTTAATTGGAGATGCAATTCATACTTTTTTTCCAGGATATTTTCCGAAAATAGAAAAATTAGAACGCGATTTAGATAATAGTCCGTATGCTAAAATTTTAGAATGGTTTTTTGCAGAAACTGGTTTTGAATTGACTGACGATGCTACGGATGCGGAATACCAACAAGTACTAGACAGTGTTTCTCCGTTAGATGAACTAATCAAAAAATACCAACCTAATGTAAGCAAAGAAGATTCTTATTTTTGGAAAGAATTTTTACTTTGGGGTTTGGTAGAATACGATAAATTAAGCAAAGATCGTTTTTCTGAAGGATACCAATTTAGAGATTTATACGGAAGTTTCATCAATAAATTATAGCAAATGAATATTTCTGAAATGCCGTCATTTTTCACCTTTTGTCCGAATTGTAAATCAGAGAATATTACCTTTGAAAAATTAGTAAAATTTCATTGCAAAGATTGCGATTTTCAATATTATCACAATATAGCTGCAGCTGTCGCTGTAGTATTTACTTTTGAAGACAAAATTTTATTTTCTGTTAGAAAAGTTAATCCAGATAAAGGCAAATTAGATTTACCCGGTGGATTTATCGATCCTTCAGAAAATGCAGAGGAAGCTGTTTGTCGGGAGATTAAAGAAGAATTAGGATTGTATTTAGATATCACGCAATTAAAATATATTACTACAGCACCAAATAATTATCTATATAAGAATGTTCCGTACAGAACAATGGATATCTTTTATGAAGTTGCTCTAAAAAGTGATCAAGTTGCCGTAGCAGCTGAAGATGAAATCGAATCTTTAATTTGGATAAAGAAATCTAAAATCGAATTAAATGAAATTGGTTTTGTTTCCATACGCAAGGTGATTAACAAATTTTATTTGTCTTAATTAAATCAAGAATATCATTAAAATAGTAAAACCATCCTAATGCAAATTAGCGATGGTTTTTTTTAGTGAAAAAGTAAGTTGTTTAAGTACCTTCCGGGAAAAAGAGTAAATCCACCAGCAATTAATAAGGCACCAAAATATAAAATTATCATTTTACGTTTATGGGATTTTACATCTTTTCGTTTGATGGCAATGTTTGCAGTTGGAACCGTATATAAAGTTAGAAAACTAAAAAGATGCAAATAACCAAAATGATTTAAAACTTGCGGCCCAACTTGAGCTGGCATAAATAGGGTTATAATTGCCGTAAATAGCAATAAAACCATATAAATTCTTCCCCAAAATTTATACATTTTTGTTCCTTTTTTCATACATAAAAACAAACGTTCCAATAATAAAGCAAGGTAAAACTGTATATAAATGAAGAAACATCAAATAATAGTAATCTATAATATTTAGCTTAATTATGGAAAGTTACTAAATATTATTTATCTGATTTTAATAGAATTAAAAATTTCTGATAAAACCAATTCCCATTTGATTTCCGTTATAAAATGGCGCCAGGGCAGAAGTTGTATTTTTATTTTTGGATGGAAAAATTTTCTTTTGGATATACGGACTAATAATATAGGCAACTTTTGTGCTAAGAATACCAAAACCAGCACCAGCAACAACATCGGTTAACCAATGTCTGTCGTTGTAAATTCTGAAAAACCCGGTTCCGGTTGCAACTAAATAACCAGAAATTCCATACCAAATAGAAACATCTTTGTATTCTTGCCATAAAAATTCTGCTCCAGCAAATGCCGTTGCCGTGTGTCCGGAAGGAAAAGAATTATAAGCACTTCCGTCTGGTCGTTGTTCTTTTGCTATAGATTTTAAACTTAAAACTGAAGCAGTCATTAATAAATAGGAAGTTCCGAGAATTACGCTTCGATCTTTAAAATTATGTTTTCCTTTAATTCCCAAAGCATTCAAACCATATACAGATGCCGCTGGCAAGTATTGAGAAAAATCATCAATGGTAAATTTTTTATCAATATTCTCGTTTACTTCTTCTTTAATGTTGCTGTTAAATAATTTTAATTCATCGCTTTCCAACCCAATTACACCGTATCCAATTAAAAACGCTGGAAGTATGAATTTTTCATAGTGCCATTTTTTTGGAGCAGGAATAGAATCGATTGCAATCTTTGGTTTAGATTCTAGTATTTGCGATTGCATACAAAAAGAAGATAAAAAAAGAAAAAGAAGTATTTTTTTCATTTTAAAAAAGAGTAATTATAGTTGGTTATAAAAAATGCATTGTTTGAAATTATTTATTTTAGAAAATAAATATTCTTTAAAAGTTCTCACAAATCCTATTCCCATTTGTTCGCCATTGTAAAAAGGAGCAAATATAAAAATAGTTTTGGTTTTATTTGGAAATAGAGTTTTTTGAATCCACGGACTAATAATGTAAGCTACCTTTGTGCTTAAAACTCCAAAACCCGCGCCAGCAAAAACATCAGATGGCCAATGTTTATCTTTTATAATTCTAAAAGCGCCAGTTCTGGCTGCAACGATATAACCAGAAACCCCATACCAATGGAAAACATCTTTGTATTCTTGCCATAAAAATTCCGCTCCAGCAAAAGCATTAGCGGTATTTCCGGAAGGAAAAGATTTATTATTACTACCATCTGGTCTTAATTCTTTTATCAGATTTTTTAAACCAAAAACTGCTGCATTTGTTATAATAGTCGAGGTTGCGAAAATTATAGTTCTGTCTCTTAAGTTATGTTTTCCTTTAATTCCTGCTAAATTTAAAGCATAAACATAAAGTGCTGGAACTGCCAAAGTAAAATCGTCAATAGTAACTCTACCATCAATATTGCTGTTCACAGTTTTTCTGATATTTCTATTAACCAATCGTAAACTTTTGTTCTCTAAGGCAATAAAACCGTAAGTAATTAAACCGGTTGGAACAATAAAATTTTTAATTTTTAATTTATTGGTAACTGGTATTGAATCAACATTTATATCGGTTTCTTTTTCTTGAGATTGCATATTATTAGCAAAAAGAAGGAAAAATACGGAAAGGATATTTAATTTTAATATTTTCAAAATTTAAATTTCAGTTTAATAATTTTTGTGTAAATAAATAGTCTGCAGTTTGGTACCAAGAAATGGTTTCATCTAAAAAAGATTTTTCCATAGGAATCGGACTAAGTCTATTGTCGTTTTTATTCCAAGTGTAATGGGTTTGTTTTTTTTGATCGGATAAAATCATTACTTTATTTTGTTTCATCAAAACTAATTTTCTATACGTGCCCATTAAAGATCGTTCCTCAAAACTAGAATCTAAAATATCTCTTCCAAAAAAATCACTTTCATAATTCCAATTAAATAAATGAAAAAGAGTAGGGAATAGGTCTATTTGAGAACATAGTTTTGTAACTTTTTGATTCGGAACTTCTGGTAGATTAACAATAATTGCTGGGATATGGTAATTTGCAACATCAATTTCATCCTTTCCTGCGCTACTTGCGCAATGATCTGCAATAATTACAAAAACGGTATTGGCAAACCAAGGTTTGTTTTTTGCATTATCCAATAATTTTTTAATTGCATAATCGGTATATTTAACTGCACCATCGCGACCAGTTCCTGATGGGATATCAATTGCATTATCTGGATAGGTAAATGGTCTGTGGTTAGAAGTTGTCATTATAAAGTTAAAAAAGGGCTTTTTGTTCTTGTAATTTTCATCTGCAACTTTCATCGCTTTGTTGAAAATATCTTCGTCGCAAATTCCCCACGCATTTTCAAACGTAACCTCGTTATCTTCTATATTGTTTCTGGTAGTTTTAATTTTATCGCTCAAAACACTTCCGCGTCCGCGATCGTAAATTGTAAAGCCGTTTCCTCCAAAATAGGCATTCATATTATCAAAATAACCATCGCCACCATAAAGAAAATTACTAGAATATCCTTTAGCTTTAAATACGTTAGAAACTGTGTATAAGTTTGCGTTTTCTGGCCTTTTGACAATACTTTGACCAGGAGTTGGCGGAATACAAAGTGTCATTGCCTCCATACCACGAACGGTTCTTGTTCCTGTTGCAAACAAATTAGAGAATAAAATACTATTTTGGGCTAAACTATCTAAATTTGGTGTTATATTATTTTTGTTTCCGAACTCATTCATGAAACTTGCACTAAAACTTTCGACCAAAATAAACATTACATTTTTCTTTAATATTGGTTTATCAGGATCGCTTTTAAAGCTTCTGTGAATAGAAAAGCCATCACTTTTATATTGACTGTTTGGCTGTTGTAATTTAGATCTTACTAATTCAAATGCTTTCTTATTTTCTATAGAAGTATAAAAGTCGTTGTACTTCATTTGATTATTTCTGAAAGCTGCGAAAAAAGAATAAATTCCGGCTTTTGAAATTTCTGCGTTGTATCTATTTTTGGACCATTCTGCTTGGTTATTGGTTACAAAATAGGCAAAAAACAAACAAGATAGTATGCTAACACCAAGCAAAGTAAATCGTTGTTTTAGTTTAAGTGAACTTTTAAAGGTATTCGAAAATGCATTTTTTTTATAAAAAAGTAGCAGAATTGCAAAGGTTATTAAAGCTACACCACCAATTAAAAGCGGAATTGGATACGACTCTTGAATGTTTGCAATTACTTCGTGCGTATAAATTAAATAATCTACAGCAATAAAATTGAAGCGGGTTTTAAATTCATCCCAAAAAGTAATTTCTGAAAAGAAAGTCAGAACTAAAACAAAGGTAGTTAAGGTTGTGAAAAACCAAATGAAAATTTTATCAAATAAATTGCCTATAAATTTATTAGGAAGTAACGCATAATATAAAACTGCAGGGAAAGTAATAAATGCAATAGTACCGATATCAAAAAATAAACCTGTTAATAAGGTTCCGAATAAATCAATTACAGAAAAAGATACTTCTGTACGTTGCCAAATAAATAAAATTAATCGAAGTATTTGTGAAGTAATTAAAAACCAAATTATAAAAGAGTTAAGCAGGGAAAATCTGCCATTAAATTTAATTTTTTGTAAAAAGGCTGCCATTTAATAGGGTTTAAATTGTGTTTATATTTAATATACAAATAATTAAAATAATATTGATTTAATATTCAATAAAAAATATAAAAATTAATTGTTTTACGAAGTAAATTTAAAGGTCAATTTTGAAGACATTTTGAATTTGAAAAAAGTCTAAAAAGTAACGATAAACTGGTGCATTTTATTTTCGTAAGAATAGGTGATTATCCAATTTTGATTTTCGACAATATTTTTAACTATCGCCAATCCTAAACCATTACCATGGGTTGAGGTACTTGCTTTTGAAAACCTTTGGTACAATTTATCTTCTTTTAAAGGAATAGTTGATCCGGTATTTGAAAAAATTATTTTATTTTTTTTAATTAAAATATGAACTGAACCATTTGCAAGATTGTGGTTAACGGCATTTGAAAATAAATTGCGAATTAAAATTTCTGTAAGAAATAAACTTGCCTCAATTTCTACGGGTTCTTGGTTTTTAAATTCTATGGTAATA
>JBLIJW010000062.1:0-14895 GCA_047636155.1 Flavobacterium sp.
TAAAAATTCCTGGCGTTTTTAATTCGGTTCAAAAAACCCATTTAATTGGCGATCACATTTATTTAGAAAATATTTTATTCGAAAAAGGAAGCAGCAGATTAACATTTAAAGCAAAAAAAGAATTAGACAATGTTGCTCTAATGATGGCACGATACAAAACTTATGAATTTGAAATTCAAGGTCACGTTTGTTGCACTCCGTTAAACTATAAAGATGCCATTGATAAAGACACCAAAAAACGAACGCTATCTAGCAATCGTGCCGAATCTGTTTATAAATATTTAATTTTTAGACGCGTTAATAAAAACCGCATGAAATTTAAAGGTTACGGAAATACTATTCCGCTAGGTAAAGATACCCAATACGATCGCAGAGTTGAATTGGTGATTACAAAAGTTTAAAATTACTTTATTAACACTTTCTTTTCATCTCAATATGCGGAATATTATCTTCTAAATACATTTCAGAAGTTTGCACAAAACCATGACTTTCATAAAACTTTTTTAAATACAATTGTGCCGAAATAGTAATTTTTTCTTGCTGATAATTAGATGCAATTGCAGCAATTGATACCCGTATTAAATCATGACCATATTTCTTTATTCTATAATCTGGATGCACAATAACTCTACCAATTGATGCGTTTTCAAAATAATCACCTGCATTAAATAATCTGGTATAACTAACTAGAACCTCGTTTTCATATCCTAAAACATGTAATGCTTTTTGATCTTTCCCATCAATATCTTGATAAACGCAGTTTTGCTCTACCACAAAGACTAAAGATCGTAATTGCAGTAAACTATATAGTTCGGTTATAGAAAGCTCTTTAAAAGCCTTTATTTTGTATTCTAATGTGGTTTGCATTTTATTTTTTAAATTTTAAAAATTGAACCGATTTAATTATTCCTTCTAATTCAAACATCAAATCTCGTTTTTGTTTAGATGGCGCATAACAAAAACCTTCTAAAACAATAATTCGTTTGTTTTTAGAATCTAAAAAAAGATAATTTATAAATGGTCCAGACATGGAGTCGTGTTCTAATTCCCAATTTCCTTTGGTTTCTATAACCAATCTTCCAGCTAATTGGGTTTTAGATAAATAGGGAGAAAATGCCTTTTCAGTAATCATTTTAGTATTTGGTTCCGATCCGTGAATGTATCTATTACCAATAGAATCTCGAATTCTAATAATGCTGTTTACGGCATCGTTAGGGTTTTTTAAACTACTATATGGAAGTTCATATACTGCAAGGCTTAAATTTCCGCTCGGAATTTCTTTTTTAAACCACAAAAACTTTTTAGCAAACATCACCAATTTGTATTTTTTAGGCAATGTGATTTTTAGTTTAAATTTTTTGGCAAGCAACGAATCGTTCCAAATAGAATCAGATTTTAAATTTTCTTGAATGTTTTTTAATTCTGATTTTCGAATAACCGAAATAAGTTCTTCTTGTTTGCTTTGGATACTATCTAAGATTTCTTGAACTGTTTTTCCAGAAATTCTAATAATAACTTGAGGCTTCAGAAATTGGTCTTTTTTGACAGAAAACAGACTAGTGTTTTCTTTTTTAACCACAATAATGTTTCTGCTATTGGTCATAAAACCTTCTAGCAACTTTACAGGAAATTGGTTTAATGTAAAAAGTGCTTCTTCTTGAGGTAATCCTAAAACTGGTGATGCAAATTTATTTCGGATGCTATCGCCAACTTCACCGTTCCATAATTGGTCATCAATTACCACCGCGACATTATTTATTTTTAATTCGTTTTCTGCTTTTATTTGGTTCCGTTTTTTATCACAACCAAGAGATAAAAAGCAAATTATAATAGCGAACAAAAAAAAATGGGTTTTATTCATAAGTTGAAATAAAACCCAAATTTAGTAAGATTTTTGGTATTAGCCGTTTATTTTTAATTTCATTCCTGGTTGAATTTTTTCATCTTTCATTTCATTCCATTTTTTAATGTCTGCAACTGGCACAGAAAATTGTTTAGAAATACTAAATAAAGAATCTCCTTTTTTAACCTGATATAGTTTTTCTGCCTTGTAATTTTTACTATTTTCAAATTTAGCCATTTGTGATGATTTATTCGCTACAACTTGATTATCATCTGTTCCAACAATCAATTTAGTTCCGGCAAGAACTGATGTAGAACTTAGGTTATTTAACTCTAACAATTCATTAATAGTTAGGTTATAGCTTCTAGCAATTTGACCTAAGAACTCTCCTTTTTCAACAACATGGTATTTGTTTTTAACTACTTCTTCTATAATTGGTTTTTTTTCTGCAACTACTAATTTATCTCCTATCGCTATATTTTCAGTTTCTAAATTGTTCCATGCTTTTAAGTTGGCAACCGTTGTATTAAAGTCCTTAGCAATTAAATAAAGATTATCGCTTTTTACAACAGTATAAATCCCGTTAGTAGATAATTTTGGTTCGTCTTTAGAATTTTCAGCAATTGCTTTTTTAGGTTCTGTAGTTATCGGTTTTGTAACAATTGGATTTATTTTCGCTTCTGTTTCTGCAATTACCGTTTTAGTTATCGGAGTTTCTACAACTTCTTTTTTAATTTCATTACTAATTGGTTTTGCAACTACCGCATCTGCAATTAATTCTGTTTCTTTAGCTGTATTTGCTATTACTGCTGCGGCAGAACTTTGGTTTGGTTTGGTAACATTTTCTGCAACAGCAATACGTTCTTTTTCAACCATTACATTGGCTTTTGCTTCTTTTTTAACCACCGTTGTAATTTTTTCGTTGGTTATAATTTTAAGATTTGCTCCGGCCTGAATGTTGTTTCCTTTAAGCTTGTTCCACTTTTTTATGTCGTTTGCAGAAACATTGTATTTATTAGCTATTTCTGTTAAGTTATCTCCAGATTTCACTTTATGTAATTTAGTAACATCTTTAAAAGTAACTACTTTTTCTGTAACAAATACCTTATCGTTTTTTGCTTTTTTATCCGAATCTGAGTTAGAATTTTCGGCAATAACAGTAGTTTTTTGAGTTGCAACCACTTCTTCTTTTATAACTTCTGCAACTTCAGATTTAGTGGATGTATCTTCTTCTTTTTCAATATTAATTCGTAACGTTTTTCCATAAGCCAAAGCATTACTTCTCATTCCGTTCCAACGTTTTAAATCGTTTAAAGAAACATTGTATTTTGCTGCAATAGAAGACAAGTTATCCCCACGTTGTACCTTATAATATTTGGCTTTTCCTGAAGTTTCTTCTGTTGCTTTAGAATTACTTCTACTAGCAATCGCCTCGTTTGGTCGTTCTCTTTTGCCGTCTTGATAGTCTATGTAACCATAAATTTGTGCTTCGTTAGAAGTAAAAACAGCAATTTTATTTTTAGGTAAGCGTAAAAAATTTGGTTGCCCAGAAATATAAGGAACTTCATTTCTTTTGTACGAAGGATTAAAAAATGCAATTTCTTCTGAGGTTACATCTAATAAGTCTGAAATTTCTTTAAAACTCATGTGACGTTTTACCATTATGGTATCTGTAGCAAAGTGGTTTGCAATTGCTTTGTTTGGTACAATACCATGTTCTTTGTGGTATTCAAAAATATACATAGTTGCCAAAAATGCTGGCAAGTAACCTTGGGTTTCTTTTGGTAAATTTTTACGGATATTCCAATAATTTTGTTGTCCGCCAGAACGACGAATTGCTTTAGAAACATTTCCTGGTCCAGAATTATAAGCTGCTAAAACCAAATCCCAATCACCAAAAATACGGTACATGTTGGTCATGTATTGCGATGCTGCTTCACTAGATTTTAAAGGATCGGATCTTTCATCTGTGTAAGATGAGATATTTAAACCATATTGCTTACCCGTTTGATACATAAACTGCCACAAACCCGTTGCTCCTACTCTAGAAACTGCTCTTGGATTTAGGGCCGATTCTACAACTGCCAAATATTTTATTTCTAACGGAATGTTTTTCTTGGCCAATTCTTCTTCAAAAATCGGAAAATAAAACTGAGAAATTCCCATTAAACGTTCAAAGCTTCTACGTCTATTTTTAAGAAAAGATTTTATAACATTTTCTAAACCAATGTTATACTCTATATTAAATGGCGATTTCTCGTCCATTTTTTTTAATCGTTCTTTTAAAAGTTCGGTTGGCAATTCGTAATCCACTTTTACATCTGGATCGACATTGGCGATATCTGAAATCATGTCTTCATAAACATCTAAAGAAGATAATTCATTGGACCAACGATCGTCAATACAACTTGCCAAGGCATCCGAAACGAATGTGGATTTTATAGAATCGAGATATGATAATTTTATAATAGGTTTTATGATCGAGTCTTGTGCCTGGGAATTTTGAGCAAAAGCTATGGTAAAACAACCAATAACTAAAGCCGAAATTTTATTTTTTATAATCATTTTTTATTATCTAACTTGGGTTTTTAACTACGTAAAACCACGTGGTTATTATGCAAACTTAAATAACAATAACGTAACAATTTGTTTAATTATTGTTAAACTGTTTATTTTTAACCTAATATAGCTTGAATGCCTGGTAAAACTTTACCTTCTAACATTTCTAACATCGCGCCACCACCGGTTGAAACGTAGCTCATTTTGTCTTCTAGTCCGAATTGTTTTACTGCCGAAACAGAATCGCCACCACCAACTAAAGAGAAAGCACCTGTTTCTGTAGCTTCTGCAATAAATTCGCCTAATTTAATGGTTCCGTTTGCAAAAGATTCCATTTCAAAAACGCCTAATGGTCCATTCCATAAAATAGTTTTGGATTCTAAAATTACCTTTTTGAAATTTTCTAATGATTTTAGTCCAGTATCTAGACCTTGCCATCCATCTGGAATTTCTTTAACATCTACAATTTTTGTATTTGCATCGTTTGAAAATGCATCTGCAGCTACAACATCTACCGGAATATGAATTTGAACTCCTTTTTGTTTTGCTTTTTCTAAAATTTCTAATGCCAAATCTAATTTATCGTCTTCACAAATAGAGTTTCCAATGTTTCCGCCAAGCGCTTTCACAAACGTAAAAGTCATTCCGCCGCCAATAATCATATGATCTACTTTATCTAAAATATTTTCGATAACCGTAATTTTAGAAGAAACTTTACTTCCGCCAAGAATTGCAGTAACTGGTTTTTGAGAATTTTTTAAAACTTTATCCAAACTTTCAATTTCTTTAGCTAAAAGCAATCCGAAATATTTATGCTCTGGGAAAAACTGTGCTACAATAGTTGTAGAAGCATGCGCTCTGTGTGCAGTTCCGAAAGCATCGTTAACGTAAACATCTGCTAAAGAAGCTAATTTTTTTGCAAAATTTTCGTCGCCAGCTTCTTCTTCTTCATAAAAGCGGAGATTTTCTAACAAAAGAACTTCGCCTTCTTTAAGATTTTTTGCTGCATTTTCTGCTTCTTCTCCGATGCAATCTGAAACGAATTGAACTGGAGTTTTTAAGATATCAGAAACTGTGTCAACAATATGTTTTAACGAATATTTGTCTTGTTTTCCTTTCGGACGACCTAAATGCGACATTAAAATTACGCTACCACCATCTGCTAAAATTTTATCAATAGTTGGTTTTGCAGCTTCGATACGATTGGTATCTGTAACGTGAAAATTTTCGTCTAACGGAACATTAAAATCTACGCGAATTAGCGCTTTCTTGTCTTTAAAATTTAAATCGTTTATTGTTTTCATGAAAGGTGTTTTTATTTAAAAAGTCAAATATACTAATTTTGAATAAATTGAACCCTTTTGTAGATTGAAGCTTGGGAAATGGGTTTCTGTTAAAATTAATTTATATTTGCTTATGCAATTTTCAGAAATTTTAGGTCAAGAATCAGTTAAAAAACAACTTTTAAAAAGTGCGTCTGATGGTCGCGTTGCTCATGCACAATTATTTATCGCACCAGAAGGAAGTGGTGCTTTACCTTTAGCAATTGCCTATGCACAATATTTAATTTGCAATAATTTAGGCGATGACAATATTGGTGAAAATAGAGTTTGCAATTTAAAATTTGATACGATAACGCATCCCGATTTGCATTTTATTTTTCCTACAGTAAATACCGAAAAATTTAAGAAAGCAAAAAGCGGTGATTTTATAAAGCTTTGGCGCGAATTTATTTTAGAAAGTCCGTATGGAGGAATGGAGGAATGGAATGATAAATTGGATGTTGGAAACAAGCAAGCAACCATTAGAGTAGACGATGCATCAGATATTTTAAAAGCACTTTCGCTAAAAGCCGTAGAAGGAAAATTTAAAATTATGATTGTTTGGATGGCAGAAAAAATGAATTCAGAAACTGCTAATAAAATTTTAAAAATTTTAGAAGAACCAACAGACAAAACGGTATTTATATTAATTGCAGAAAAGGAAGAAGATTTATTGCAAACCATCCGTTCGCGTTGCCAAGTAGTTCATCTACAAAGATTATCAGAAAACAACATTGCTGTTGGTTTACAGAAGTTTAAAAACATCGAAGTTAATTTAGCGCAAAAAATAGCGCACCAATCCCAAGGAAATTTTGCAGAAACTTTGCGAATTTTAGACAGAAATGAAGAAGAATCTCCGTTTGAAACTTGGTTTGTTGATTGGGTTCGGGCTGCTTTTAAAGCAAAAAAGAATGCAAGTTCCATTAAAGATTTATTAATTTGGAGCGATACAATTGCCGCAATTGGACGCGAATCGCAGAAAAAATTTCTTTTATATTGTATATCCATTTTCCGACAAGCACTCTTATTTAATTATGAAACTAAAAAACTAGTTTTTTTTGAATCGAGTACTGGTTTTAAACTAGAAAACTTTGCGCCTTTCGTTAACGGAAATAACATTGAAGAAATATATAACGAACTTTCTAATGCTATTTATCATATTGAACGTAACGGAAATCCTAAAATAATTTTAACTGATTTGTCTATAAAATTAACGCGATTATTACATCGAAAATAACAATTTTACTTATGAACTATCCTGCATCTGCCATAATTTTACTTTTGTTGGCTGTTACTTTTATAACATCCGCACACGATAAAATTTTTCATTGGAAAGACAATGTTTCTTGGTTAACTGGTCATTTTAAAAAAACAATATTGCAAAACGTTGTTCCTGCTAGTTTGGGAATTATTCTGGTTTTAGAATTACTAGCGGGCATTTTTAGCTTGGTAGGTATTTGTGAAATTTATTATTCTGGCGGCAGAACTTTTGGTTTTTATGGCGCTGTTTTTTCTTGTATAACTTTAATTTTTTTATTGCTAGGTCAACGTTTGGCGAAAGATTACGATGGTGCAAGAACATTGGTGATATATTTTATACCAGCAGTTTTAGCCGTTTATTGGCTTAGTTAATTCCTAGGCTGCGGGTTTTGAATTGTGCATATATATAGAAAATTTTTTATACAAGTTTTCAAAGATTCTTTTAAAACTTTAGGTGTTTTATTGGCGTGTTTTACAATACGCCTTTTAAAAAAATTAATTACAAGTTCAAACTGGCTTTGAACATTCGTAATTCTTCCCAAGAAAATTTATTTCCAAATTTTTCTTTAAGTGGTGTTAGAGTTTCTTCTGTATAATTTTTAAATGCATCCGAAAGATCATTTAATTTATCTTTTGGCAAAATTTCTTCAATTTTAATTGCCTTATCTTGAATTAACTTTGTAAAATGTCCTAAAATTGTTGATTCATTTAACGTTCGCAATGCTGCAATTTCTGAAATAGAGTTTTTTTCTATCCACAATTCATAGGTAATTTGCGTAGTTGATTTCTTTGCCGTTTTTTCTGTTTTTTTCTTTTTTGGCTCATAAAAACCATCTGATTTCTGGGATTCTATTAATTCAAAGTTTTTAGCTTTATAAACATCCCAAACAATTTGTAACTTCTTTTCTTTATAATTTCGAATATCTGCTGTATTCAAACTTTCTTTTGTTATTTCTGTGTCGGATAAAACAATATCCAATAATTTTCTGGTTTTCATTAATCGAAGTACTGCTTTGGTTTGCAACTCTTCTATTATTAATAATTCTTCATAAAATTGTTTTACTTGTTTTGTGCGTTTTACTTCTTCAATTTTATACAAAATTTGAAATAATTGGTTATCTAACTTATCATAAAAATAATCATAAGCAGCTTTAATTCTGTTGTTTATAAACTTTAAATCAACATCTTTGTTGGTAAATAATTGATTTAATTGCGACATGAATTTTCGAGACGGAATTTCTAAACTTTCGCAAATAGCATATTCTTTTTCTGCCCAAGACGCATGTTTGGCCTTTGGTGAAATATCGCCTTTTGGATAACTATATTTATGATTTCGCCATTCTTGAATTAAATCTGTCCAATCGAATGTTTGCATCAAATAATTATGAATGTAGTTTTTGGTATCTTGTTGTAATACGGTTTTTATCACTTCGGTTGTAGCTTTATTTTCTGCATACAACATTACTTCATCGTCGTTAGAAATCCCGTTCATTTGCAAAGGCGTCAATAAAACTAATCCGTTTAACGATCGTAATCTTGATAATGCAACATATGCTTGACCTGGTAAAAAAACCTTAGAAACGTCTAAAGCAGCTTTTTCAAATGTTAATCCTTGGCTTTTATGAACTGTAATTGCCCATGCTAATTTTATAGGATAATGGGTGAAGCTACCCAAAACTTCTTCTTCTATTTCTTTGGTATTTGGGTTTACAGAATAGCGAATGTTTTCCCATTCGTAACGCTCTACTTCAATTGTTTTATTTTCTTCTGTAAAATGAACTACAATTTCTTCTTCACCAAGCGATTTTATTACCCCCATTTTTCCGTTAAAATAGTTCTTTTCTGCAGCCAAATCATTTTTAACAAACATGACTTGTGCACCAATTTTTAGATGTAAACTAGCATCTAACGGAAAAATTTTGTCTGGAAAATCCCCTACAATTTTGGTGTTATAAAAAACCGATTTGCCTTTTAAATCGGTAATTTCTTGTTTATTTATAGTATCTGCCTTTGCATTGTGTGTAGTTAAAGTAATATATCCCGGATTTTTCTTAGTGTCAAAATTTGGTTGTACAAATTTATTTAAAAACTGAACATTTTCAGCACTTATTCTGTTGTTTCTCAGATTATTAAGTAAATCTATAAAAACCGTGTCAGTTTGTCTAAAAATTTTGGACAATTCAATATACAATGGTGGATTTTGCTGTACAACATGCGAATGAAAAAAGAATTTACCTCGGTAATAATTTTTTAATACACGCCATTCTTCGTCTTTAACAACTGGCGGTAATTGCAACAAATCGCCAATAAATAGTACTTGAACGCCACCAAAAGAAATCTTCTTTTTGCGAACACTTTGTAACATAAAATCAATCGCGTCTAGCAAATCTGCACGAAGCATACTTACTTCATCAATCACTAAAAGTTCCATGTTTTGAATTACTGATTTTTTTAATCCGCTCATTCTAAAATGGCGACGCAAAGTGTCTTTACTTTCCATTTTAAGCGAATCAGAAAATGGAATATTTGGATTAGTATCCGGAATAAATCCGCCGAAAGGCAACTGAAACATAGAATGAATAGTAACTCCTCCAGCATTTAAAGCGGCAATTCCGGTTGGAGCAACAACTACCGTATTTTTGTGAGTAGATTGAATTATTTCTTTAAGAAGTGTTGTTTTTCCGGTTCCGGCTTTACCGGTTAAAAAGATATTTCTGTTCGTTTGGTTGATAAAACGAAGAACATAATTTGCTTCTGGCGTTAACGTTTTCATTTGGCGTATATTAGAAATGCAAATGTACTAAATAGATGTTTTGGTGCAATAAAAAAATGCCTTCCCGAGATGGAAAGGCATTTATACTTTTAATAATCAAAAATTATTTTTTTGCTGCTTCTTTTTCTTCCGTTTTAACTTCTGCCTTATCTTCTTTTTTGTACATATCGTTAACCAAAGTAACCATATCTTTAGTCAAATTTGTGACCTCTTTTGCATATAAAATGGTTGAAACTTCTCCAGTTCCGTATATATAATCGTAGCCTTTTTCTTTACCAAACTCTTTAAAAGACTTTTTGTATTTAGTCATTAAGCTATCCATTTCTTTACCGCTTTCTCCTTGCAACTGTTGTAACATGCCTTGTTGCGCATATTGTAATTGTTGTTCGCGCTGTTGCAATTCGCCATATTTTTGTTGTGCCCATTGTTGGCCATTTTTTTGTGCGTCGGTTTGAAATGATTTTTTCTCGTTATCTAACTTCGTTGCTTCCACTTTAAGTTGTGAACCCATTTCGTCAGCTTTACCTTTAAATTTAGCTTCAATATCTTTTGCTTCGGTACTTTTGTCCATTAATTCTACAATGTCCACATAGCCGGTTTTAAAATCTTTGGCTTCTGTTGTTTTATTACAAGAAACAAATGCAGCCGATAGTGCAAGTACTACAATTAATTTTTTCATTATTGATTTTTTAATTTTAAATTTAAATTTTGCCAAAAATAAGAAAATTTAGCGGTTATGCCTAAATTTTTAAAAATGGACTGTTTTTTTTATACATTGTTAAAAACTATTAAAGTGATTTTTAAAATATATTTTGTTTATAGATAATGGCGTTTTTAAACTGGGCATTTTTAAACGATTTGTTTTTTGGAATGAAAATGTATCTTTTAGATTAAAATCGTTTAAAAATTGTCTTTATTTTAAGTTTAAGTATTTTTTATTACATAAATATGCGAAGAATACTCTTTATTTTTGCTTCCAAGGTAATTTGACTTCGCTCCTATCCAAAACGCTTTTATATAATTCATTTTTCCAGTTTTATATTTTTCGGATAACAAACTAACATAAAAACTATCAAATTTCATAGGAAGGATTTCAACAACCTCCATGTTTTGTATTTGAAATAATTTCTGAATTGCTGTTTTGGAGAAATGCCAAAAATGGATTGGTACATCAAAAGCTGCCCAAAATTTTTGATAGTACTTTGCGTCGTAGGATTTAAAATTCGGAACTGCAACCAATAAAATGCCATTTGGTTTTAAAAGCCGTTTCAGCTCTAGAATCTGAAATTCTAAATTAGGAACATGCTCTAGAACATGCCACATAGTAATTACATCAAAATGATGGTTTGGCAAATCTTGTAAACTATCTGCAAATGAAACGCCTTTATTAATGGCTATTGCTTTTGCTTTTTCGTTAGGTTCAATTCCTACAGTTCGCCATCCTGCAGATTTACATACGGCTAAAAGATCTCCAACTCCAGCACCAATATCCAAAATAATTCCTGTTTCAGAATTCTTTTGGATTAGTTTCAGTTTGTTTTTAAGAGCTACAGATTTTACGGCTTGGTATAGTTTTTCGAACAACGATTTATTTCCGTCTGTGTGCGAGATATAATTTTGGCTTTCGTAGTACTTTGGTAAAAATTCTAAACTCGGTTGCGGATTTGTAATTAACATATCCAAATCTGTGTCGTGGTACAAATCAAAATTTTCTTGAGAAACCGAATGGTCTTTTACTTTAAGGAAAAATGTGGAATTATCTAAATTCATAATTAAATGTGAATCGACGGATGTTTTTTGTTTAAATTATCAGAATTATATTTTACTAAATTTCTTATTATTTATAGTACTTCGAACAAGTTGTTACACGTGGAACGTTTTTTGGTTGCGAGTTTAGAGTTGTATTTTTGACCTTTGACTCTAAAGCAAAATCATCTTCCCATATGAATTAATAATACAGAAACATCGCTTGGTGAAACGCCACTTATTCTGGAGGCTTGCGAAATAGTAACTGGTCGAATTGCTGTTAGTTTTTGTTTTGCTTCAATAGACATTGATTTAATTTTATAAAAATCAAACTCTTCTGGTATTTTCACATTTTCCAAACGAGTCAATTTATCGGCATTGTTTCTTTCTTTTTCGATATAACCAGAATACTTAACTTGAATTTCTGCTTGTTCTAAAATTTCTTGATCGAGTTGGTTTTCTTCCACGTAAGTTTTGACTTTCTCAAACTTTAAAAAATCTTCAAGACCAACTTGTGGACGCGAAAATACTTTAAACATTTTATCACTTTGGTTCATTAAAGCACTTCCTTTATTTTCTAAAATTGGATTAGCTTCTTCTGCCGTTATGCTAGTATCTTTAAAAAATTGCACCATTTTATCACTCGCCTGAAACTTTTGTTCCATTCTTCGCATTCTTTTTTCGGACGCCAAACCTATAGCAAATGATTTTGGCGTTAATCTTTCATCGGCATTATCTTGTCTTAATAGCGTACGATATTCTGCTCTTGAAGTAAACATACGATAAGGTTCGTCTGTTCCTTTGGTAATCAAATCGTCAATTAATACTCCTATATATGCTTCATCTCGTTTTAAAATAAAAGGTTCTTGTTCTTTTACTTTTAGCGCAGCATTCATTCCCGCCATCATTCCTTGCGATGCAGCTTCTTCGTAACCTGTGGTTCCGTTTATTTGGCCTGCAAAATACAAACCCTCAACTAATTTAGTTTCTAGCGTATGTTTTAGTTGCGTAGGCGGAAAATAATCGTATTCAATTGCGTAACCAGGTCTGAAAAATTTTACATTTTCAAAACCTTCCACAGATCGTAAAGCTTTAAATTGGATGTCTTCTGGTAACGATGTAGAAAATCCGTTTACATAAACTTCGCATGTATTCCAACCTTCTGGTTCTACAAAAAGCTGGTGTCTTTCTTTATCTGCAAATCGGTTAATTTTATCTTCAATTGACGGACAATATCTTGGCCCGAGAGATTTAATTCGCCCGTTAAACATTGGTGATCTGTCAAAACCTTCTCTTAAAATATCATGAACATCCAATGAAGTATATGTCATGTGACACAAACGTTGGTGCGACAGTGGTTTGGTTTGATCTGAATATGAGAATTTATCTGGTTTTTCATCGCCTGGTTCTTCGCGCATTTTAGAATAATCTAAAGAACGACCATCCACTCTTGGCGGCGTTCCGGTTTTCATTCTGCCCGATTCAAAACCTGCTTTTATTAAATCTTCTGTTATTCCATATGCTGCGCTTTCACCAGCTCGACCACCACCGAACTGTTTTTCGCCAATATGTATCAATCCGTTTAGGAATGTTCCGTTGGTTAAAACAACTGATTTTGCTTTAATTTCTAATCCTAGAGAAGTTCTTATTCCTTCTACTCGACCATTATTAATAATCAAACCTTTGGCCATTTCTTGATAAAAGTCCAAATTTGGAGTTCGTTCTAACATCAATCGCCATTCTTCTGAAAAACGCATTCTGTCTGATTGAACTCTTGGCGACCACATTGCCGGACCTTTTGATTTATTCAACATTTTGAATTGAATGGCCGTATTGTCGGAAATGATTCCGGAATATCCGCCAAGCGCATCAATTTCTCGAACGATTTGTCCTTTGGCTATTCCGCCCATTGCTGGATTACAAGACATTTGCGCAATATTTTGCAAACTCATTGTAACAAGCAAAGTACTTGCTCCTAAATTTGCAGACGCTGCTGCTGCTTCGCATCCTGCGTGTCCTGCTCCAACTACTATTACATCGTATTTATTAAACATCTTTTTATTTAAAATTTAAAAAATTTACGGATTGAAAACCGGTAGATATCTTGTAATTTATATTATTGTTCCACGTGGAACTTTTATTTTGTTCGGATAATTTATTATTGGCCCCGATTGCAGAGATAGCTTTTGTTGTGATAACGACAAAACTAAAACGGAAAGCGGGAAATGCAATTATTGAAATACCCAAGCAATTATGCTTCTGAAAAAATTAATGTTCCACGTGAAACATTGCTGTTTTTTCGTCTTCTTTTTGGCGCATTATTTTCTCGTCTTGATCTGACTTGTCTTTATAACCCGAATAATGCAAAATACCGTGCGCTAAAACACGAAGTAACTCTGCCGCAAAAGTCACGCCAAATTCGACGGCATTTTCTCTTACGCGTTCAATAGAAATAAATATATCTCCGTGCAATTCGTTGCCAACACAATAATCAAAAGAAATAATATCAGTTAATGTATCATGGTTTAAATACTGTTGGTTAAGATTTAAAAGGTATTCGTCGTCACAAAAAATATAATTTATGTCACCTTCTTTCTTATTTTCTGAAAGAATAATGGCAGAAATCCATTTAGAAATGGCTTCTTCGTTGCCTAATTCAAATTCTGCTTCGTAATTAAAACTTATCATTTTTTAAAATATTCTTGAACTTTTTGAATGAAATTTGGCCGCAAAGGTAGTGTTTGTCTGTTTAATATCTCGACACTATTCAAATAATCTTGTAGCCGTTTTGGCAACGCATTTGCATTGTTATTGTATTGTTTGGTGTTGGTTTCTGCTTGACGCTTTTTCTCTTCGCCTTGTTGCTGAATTGCCTTGTCCAATTTTAATAGTTCGTATTTAAGATTTAGCATGCGTTGTAGGCTTTCGTTATTAAATCCTTTATTGATAATTTGCTTTTCTATTTCCTTCATTTGGTCTAGCGCATTTTTGCCTTGCGAACCAATTCCGTTCTTGTTTAATTCATCTTGAAGTTGGTCGCGTAATTCCTTTTGTTGCTTGTAAATCTCCATGATTTCTTTTGCGTTGTTCTCGCCGTTTTCGCCTTGTGAATCGGAATCACTACCTGAACCAGAACTACCGCTTCCTTCTTTTCCGTCTTTCCCGTCTTTTCCTTTCCTGTCTTTTCCATCCTTACCTTTTCCATCTTTGCCACCCGGCTTTTCTCCAGGTTTTTCCCCAGGTTTATCTCCTGATTTCATTCCGTTCTTCATTTTATCGGAAAGCGATTCTTGTTTTTGAATAATATCTGGCAATTGTCCGCCGCCTGATCCTTGACCTGGTTTGGGTTTTCCCTTACCTTTTCCGCTACCTTGCATGCTTAACGACATCTG
>JBLIJW010000063.1:0-14657 GCA_047636155.1 Flavobacterium sp.
GGATTAGTTACACAAGATTCTATTTTATTTAATGATACCATTCGTGCCAACGTTGCCTTAGGAAAGTTAAATGCTACCGATGACGAAATTGTTGCAGCTTTAAAAATTGCAAATGCGTATGAATTTGTTAAAGATTTACCAGCTGGAATTTTAACCAACATTGGCGATAGCGGAAACAAACTTTCTGGCGGACAAAAACAACGTTTATCAATCGCTCGGGCGGTTTTAAAAAATCCGCCGATTATGATTTTAGACGAAGCAACTTCGGCTTTAGATACACAAAGTGAAAAATTAGTGCAAGTTGCGTTAGAAAATATGATGCAAAACAGAACTTCTATTGTAATTGCTCACCGATTATCTACCATTCAAAAAGCAGATACAATAGTAGTGTTACATAAAGGTAAAATTGTAGAAAAAGGAACACACGACGAATTAATTACATTAAACGGAACCTATTCAAAACTAGTCAACATGCAAAGTTTTGTTTAAATAAAAATTATTTAATTTTTTAAATTTAAATTTTATTGGGGTTTTGGAGGATTTAATTACCTTTAATTAACTAAATTGGAAATTTCTAAAAAACTTTAAATAAAAAATATGTACATAGATAATCCAACTATTACCTTACCAGACAACGAAGAAATTATCGTTTGGAAGTACTTGGATTTGTCTAAATTTTTAGATTTATTGATGTCACGCAAACTTTTTATGTCGCGATCGGATAAATTTGAAGACCAATACGAAGGAACTTTCAGCGAACCAACTTTTGAGGAAATTAAAAAATTATCAGAAAACAATCCCGAATTCCTAAACCAATATAAATCCAAACGCGAAAAAGTTGCTATTAGTAGTTGGCATATTAACGAATACGAATCGTTTGCAATGTGGCAAATTTTCACACAAAACAACGAAGGTTTAGCAATACAATCTACTATCGGAAGACTCAAAAAAGCTCTAATTCCTGAAAAGAATTTTGATCAATTTATCGGCCAGGTAAATTATATTGATTACAAGAAAGAATATATTCCGTTTGAAGATGCCTTTTTTCCGTTTTTATTTAAAAGAAAAAGCTTTCAGTACGAGCGAGAAATTCGAATTTTAAGCGATACTTCCAAATTCGATATAAAATTAAATGAAGGTTTAAAAATAGATGTAGATATTAATCAATTAATTGAATGTATTTACATTCATCCCAAATCAGAAAATTGGTATAAAAAATTGGTGATTGATTTGGTTTCGAAATTAGATTTCGATTTCAAAATTGAAATTTCTGATCTTGAGAGTGATATTTTAATATAAAAAAATTAAAATATTGAAGGAACAGTGAATATATTCCAAATTCAAATGAAATAGTTAATGTTAAATTAAGTTTAATTTAATTTCTTTAGAATAGTCCTTCGATAAATTTTTCTTAGATTTGAATCAACCAAAAAACTTAAAACTCTCTAAAATGATAAATTTAGTCGTAAGAATTGTAGTTATTGGGATTTCTTTGCTTTTTTCATTAATAGGCTTACTCTTCTCCATATAAACCCAAAATTCGCTAATTGATAAATTTCTAATTAGTAGCGTTTTTTACCGGAAAATATTCTAAAGGACTTGGCTTTACCTGCATCAAGTCAGCATAATAATAATGCATACGGTCGTCTTTATCAAAAGCACCATTCTTATTTATATCCTCAATAGTTCTAAAGTACAATCTGTTTTGAAGGTCAATTACTGTCCAATCTATCAATTCTTGTAAATTTAAAGAAACTTTTACAAAATCGTCTCCATTGCTACCACTTAAGTACAAACTTTTGATATCATTAGTGTCAATTTTACCATCTTTATTAGAATCCATATCTGCTAATACATAAACCATTTTCGATTTTTTGGTACGATCGTATAATGATTTCAAATAAGTAGCACGTTCTATCATAACAACTTTATCTGTCAAAGAATGCAGCGAATCTGAACCTATATTTTGAAATTTCAAATTACTCAAATAACCTGTAATTTCATATTCATTGTAGTTAGAAATTGTAAAATTTCCTCTATCTAAGGTACTTTTGGGGTTGGCATTAGAATAAAGTTCGCCTATCGGAAAAATAAAAAAATTAGTTTCGTCAAAATTTATTGGTAACTCTGCGATAAAAATTTTAGTTGTATCCTCAGCTGATATCATTTTTGCAGATGTGGATTCGTATCGAACTTTTGGTGTTGTTTTTTCATTTTTACATGCAACTAATGAAATCACAAATGCCAGTAAAATTATTTTTTTAGTCATGATATTTTTTTTCAAATTTAAGAAAATTTATAACCTTGCCGTCAATTTTATATTAAAAACACGTTGGGTCAAAAAATTTGGAATTGCATATTGATTCTTTGTGTATGCATCTCGCACAAATGTATTAGTAATAGCATTTTGATTATTAAACATATTGTAAATTTCAAATCCTAACGATAAATCCTTAAACTTTTTTAACCAATGTCCTTCTGCTCTTTCGTTATTTCTTTCGGTCAAAACATAGGAAAAGCCAACATCGGCACGTCGGTAATCTCGCAAACGATTTTGGTATTGGTACACATCAGCATAAGATGGCGAACCGCCAGGCAAACCAGTATTGTAAACCAAATTTAAATACAATTTAATGTTTGGTATGTTTGGCATATAATCTTGAAATAGAATTCCAAATTTTAACCGTTGGTCAGTAGGCCTTGAAATATAACCTTTTCCGTCTTGATTTTCTTCTGTTTTTAAATATCCAAAGCTAATCCACGATTCTGTTCCAGGAACAAACTCTCCATTTAATCGCATATCCAATCCATAAGAGTAAGCAACAGCATCATTATTTGCTCTATATCTAATTCTTACATTTTCTAATGTATAAGTGTTTACGTCGGTCAAATCTTTATAATACCCTTCTGTAACCAATTTAAAAGGACGTTTCCACATTTTAAAATTATAGTCGTTTGCTAGTACAAAATGTATGGATTTTTGCGCTTTCACATCGGCTTGAATTGCGCCATTTTGATCTCTTAATTCTCTATAAAATGGTGGCTGGTAATAAAAACCTGTCGCAAATCGAAACACCATATCTTGTTTCCAATTGGGTTTTATTGCGACAGAAGCACGCGGACTTATAACAGTTTGGTTTGACGAATTAGCAACCGTTTGCCCAGAAATTCCCCAATTTTGAGCGCGAACTCCAGCATTTATAAACAAGGTGTTTTCACCAATAATTGCTTTTGTATTATATTGAACATAACCTGAAAAACGGTTAATATCTACAAAATTTGTTGCTCTAACATTTGCATAAAGAACTAACGGACCAGAATATGGAGAATAAGGTTGGTCGTTTATAGGGAAATTTAAAGTAGGATTATTTAATGAAAATCCGGCAGAATCAATGACTTCATATTCAACAATTCGGTCGCGAATACTTTCTCTTGTATACTTAATTCCCCATTCGATTTGATTGAATTTTCTTAACGTATGGTTTCCTTTAATTTCTGCATTATAAATTAAAGCATCCAAATCGTTTCTTGCATGTGTTAATTGCGAACCAACACCTCGATTAAAATTTACTTCAGAAAAAGTTTGTTGTCCAACAGAAGTATCTACATCGCCAAGAAAATAGGCAGCTTCAATGTCATAATATTCTTGTTCTTGGGTATGGTATGCCGAGGTTATTAATTTGTACGTCGCATTTTTCGTTGGTGAGAAAGTAAGTTTATAAGCACCAAAAAAAGTTTGGTATTCGTCTTTTTCTTGTCCTTCATAAAAAACTTGTAAAGCAATTGGTTCGTCAATAGTTCCAAAATTTGTAGTACGAGTTAATGGCTGGTAGTTGTATTGATTTAAAGAAATATTACCCAAGAAACTATGTTGCCATTTTGACGATACATTAAAGTTTACCACGGTTTGAATATCTGCAAAAATAGGTTTAAAATTAGTTGAAGTTTCTTGACTATTAACCAAAAGCGAATTATTTCTGTATCGAACTCCAGTTAAGTAACTCCACTTTTTGTTTTTTGAAACATCTTCAACAGAAACGCTAGCGCCAAGAAAACTTGCTTCTAAAGATGCCGCAAATTTTGTTGGTTTGCGATAAGTAATATCCAAAACAGAAGATATTTTATCGCCAAACTTAGCTTGAAATCCACCGGCAGAAAAATCTACATTTTGAACCAAATCTGAGTTTGTAAAACTCAAACCTTCTTGTTGTCCTGATCGTATTAAAAAAGGACGATACACTTCTACATCATTAACATATACCAAATTTTCATCATAATTTCCGCCACGAACATTGTATCCAGAACTTAATTCGTTGTTATTATTTACTCCAGCAAAAGATTTTAGAATATTTTCTACACCGGCATTAGCTCCAGGAATTTTGCGAATTGTTTCTGGTTCAATACTCACAATACCTTGCACTCGTCTTTTATTGCTGGTAATTATTACATCGCTAAGTTGCTCTGCATTGCCAATCATTACCGGATTGTATTCTAAAATTTCATTTGGCTGTAATTGAAACGTTGCTGTAATTCTTCCTAAAGAAATATGAGAAAAAATTAAAATAACTTTTTGATTGGAAGGTAATGTAATAGAATAAAAACCAGAAGAATCTGTAATTACAGAACGTGTTTGGTAACTTACCGTTACACCTTCTACAGCTTGATTGTTTTCATTTAAAAGTACACCTTGAACTTTAGCAGTTTGTGCATTGGAAATGAAATTTATGCAAAAAATCAAAATCCAAATTAAGGAATATTTTGTTTTCAATAGAAATTATTTTTGACTTCGGTTAAACTGAGTTTCAAATATAGTAGAATTTCCTACATTATCTGTTACAACAACTTTCAAATTATTAGAACCTTCTTGCAAATACTTAGAGTCAAAGACATGAGTAAGTCGTTTTAGTTTTGATTCGTATTCTAACAAAACCCATTCTCCATTAATATACCCGTTGTAAGTATCTACTCCAGATAAATCATCACCAATATAAAACACTATAGTTTTCTGGCTACTAATCCATTTTCCTTCAATACTTTTTGAAATTCGAATGGTTGGATTAGTGGAATCTTTAACTAATTTATATTCTCCAAAAGAACGTGTTCTGCAAGAAAACGTAGTTCCTTGCAGTTTTGTTGCATTATATCCAAGTCGATTTCCGTTTACAGATGCAATAAAATATTTAGATTGGTCTGTTGTTATTAAAGGATTGTCAACACTGATAGTAAAATTGCTATGAACTGGCACCGTGTCATCGTGTAAAAATATACTGCCGTTTTTTGTATATACGTTAATATTAAAATCTTCGTAAAAGGTATTGGCAGGAAAATAAATAGAATAATTTTCTATTTCAAAATTAGCTTCATTTTTATATTTAATAAAATATTTAGAAGGCTTTTCTTGAGAAGGAATTTCTATTTTAGATTCTTCATACATTATAGGAATAGTAATTATTGTTTTATTACCATTAAAATCAGAAACCTCAATTTGATTAGTTTCATGATAATTTGGTAGTATATTTATAATTCCACCACCAAAATTCTGTTTAATATTCATTAAAGGAAATGGATTAATCTGAAATAATTTCTGAATTCGCAAACGACTTCTTCGGTATCTTTCATAATCTATAAAGGCATTTATGTATCTGCCTTCATCAAAAGACATTTTATCAAATTCGTAACCAAAGATAGTTTTGCCATTTTCTATAAGTTTCGTTTTATAGGTTCCATTTCTATTGAAAGAAACATCATCATAATCAAAGGTTGCAATTCCGAAACCAATTTTTCCAGTTGCAGCAACTTTCTCAGCAATATAAGTTCCGTCAGGTTGTAAAGATAAATTTAATGCCAAGGCTTGTTTGGATTTGTTTACAACAGAACTAAAATCTATCGGATAAACCATTAAACTACTAACCATTGGTTTTTTAGAATCTTTTAAGTCAAAGCCAAACAATAACGGATTTACAATATGTTCTGTTTGGTTTTCTCTAAATTCAAAATGTAAATGCGGACCTTCTGAACCACCAGTATTTCCTGATATTGCAATAACATCTCCTTTTTTAACTTGCAATTCACCCGATTTAAAAAAAACCTCAATCTCATAAGATTTTTCAGCATATTGCATTTGCACAATTTTGTCTTGAATAAATCCAACGCCACGCTGTAAATGTCCGTAAACACTTGTATAACCATTTGGATGCGTAATATAAATGGCTTTGCCGTAACCATAGGTAGAGATTTTTATTCTTGAAATATAACCATCTGCAACCGCATACACATTTAAACCTTCCTTTTGTTGGGTTTTAAAATCAAATCCGGCATGAAAATGATTTGGACGCATTTCACCAAAGTTACCAGACAATTGCATCGGTATGTCTAACGGAGATCGAAAATAATCTTCCGGAATATTAGTCTGAGATAATGAAGAAAAGGTAATTAAAATTAAGCAAATAGAATTAGCTAACTTCATAAAGTAGGTTTTTGGCTAAAATAGTAAAAAGAAAAGTGTTTACAAATAATATTGTAAAGTGTGATTTAAATAGTTAATATCGAAAAGATTAGTAAATTTGGTTAAAATATTTGTATTTTTTTTAGAAATTTGTTTGATTAATTGATTGAGAAGTATAAATTTGTAAAATAAAGAAAAGAATTTAAGCTAAAATGAGTGAAATTGTAGAAATAATTGATACTCTTGAAATTAAAATTGTTAAGCTCGTAAACAAAATACAAACTTTACAGAAAAAAAATCAAGAATTACAAATCAATTTGGATAAAACTACAATTAATTTTGAAAATCAGTCTAAAAATGTACAACAATTAGAAAAAGATTTTGAATCCTTAAAAATGGCTAATTCTTTATTAGGCAGCGACGAATATAAAAGAGAAACCAAATTAAAAATAAATACTTTGGTGAGAGAAATAGATCATTGCATAGCGCAATTATCCGATTAAAATTATGGATGAAAAGCTAAAAATTAAAATATCAATTGCAGACAGAGTTTACCCATTAACTGTAGATTTTGCACAAGAAGAAGGACTTAGAAGTGCTTCTAAAAAAATTGATACCATGATAAAGCAATTTGAAGAAAACTATGCAGTAAGAGATAAGCAAGATGTTTTGGCTATGTGCGCTTTGCAATTTGCATCGCAAGTAGAACAAAAAATGGTAAGTAATTCCATTGATGGCACAGAATCAATCACAAGATTAAAAAAACTTAATACTCTTTTGGATAAATATCTCGATTAAAAAGTCAAAAAAACACGTTCTTTACATACACTAAAAATATTGCCTACATTAGTACATTTTTGGTAAACTCAACACTAACAAATTAAAATGAGTGAATCGTCGCTACTAAAGCAAGCCAACTATAGGTCGGAAGCTTGAACAGTGAGTTAACTCAAAACTTGTCTACTCGAGTTTATGCAATCGTCTAATGTAGGTTTTTTTATATTTAATTTTAACAATAAACATGGAAATAATTTCGATAATTATAGGAATACTAGTAGGACTTGCTGGAGGTTTTGGAATAGCAAAATTTCTAGAAAAGAGCAACGTTTCTAACTTAATAAAAAATGCTAAAAAAGAAGCAACTTCTATTTTAAGAGAGGCAAAAATTGAAGCAGAAAATCTTAAAAAAGATAAACTTCTTCAAGCCAAAGAAAAGTTCTTAGAACTAAAATCAGAACATGAAAAAGAAATTTTAGCCAAAGACAAAAAAATGTCAGAGGTTGAAAAAAGAATACGCGATAAAGAATCTCAAGTTTCTAGTGAATTGTCAAAAGCTAAAAAAGTAAACGACGACTTTGAAGCAAAAACTTCTGAATACAACTCTAAAATCGAAATTTTAGATAGAAAAAATCAAGAAGTAGAAAAAATGCACAAAAGCCAAGTAGAACAATTAGAAGTAATTTCTGGTTTATCTGCAGAAGACGCAAGAAATCAACTGGTTGAAAGTTTAAAAGCAGAAGCTAAAACTAAAGCAATGGCGCATATTCAAGATACTATTGAAGAAGCGAAATTAACAGCACAACAAGAAGCTAAGAAAGTTATTATTTCTACCATACAACGTGTTGGAACAGAAGAAGCAGTAGAAAATTGTGTTTCTGTATTTAATATTGAATCCGACGACGTTAAAGGAAGAATTATTGGACGTGAAGGAAGAAATATTAGAGCTTTAGAAGCTGCAACTGGAGTCGAAATTATTGTAGACGATACGCCAGAAGCAATAATTCTTTCTTGTTTTGATCCTGTAAGAAGAGAAATCGCAAGATTGGCTTTACATAAATTAGTTACCGATGGAAGAATTCATCCTGCTCGAATTGAAGAAGTAGTTGCTAAAACTACCAAGCAAATTGAAGAAGAAATGATTGAAGTTGGTAAAAGAACTGTAATTGATTTAGGAATTCACGGTTTACACCCAGAATTGATTAAGGTTGTTGGACGTATGAAATATCGTTCTTCTTATGGTCAAAATTTATTACAACACTCTAGAGAAGTTTCTAAACTTTGTGGAATTATGGCGGCAGAACTTGGCCTGAATGTTAAATTGGCTAAACGTGCTGGTTTATTGCATGATATTGGTAAAGTTCCAGATGCAGAAAGCGATTTACCACACGCACTTTTAGGAATGCAATGGGCAGAAAAATATGGAGAAAAAGAAGAAGTATGCAATGCAATAGGCGCACACCACGATGAAATTGAAATGAAATATTTAATTTCTCCAATTATACAAGTTTGTGATGCTATTTCTGGTGCAAGACCAGGTGCAAGACGCCAAGTTTTAGATTCCTACATACAAAGATTAAAAGATTTAGAAGAAATTGCTTTTGGATTTAATGGTGTTAAAAATGCCTATGCTATTCAAGCCGGTCGTGAACTTCGTGTTATTGTAGAAAGCGAAAAAGTATCAGATGAAATGGCAGGAAGTTTATCTTTTGACATTTCTCAAAAAATTCAAACAGAAATGACTTATCCTGGACAAGTAAAAATTACAGTAATTAGAGAAACTAGAGCAGTTAATATTGCTAAATAATACCAATAATATCCTTACATATAAAAAGGCTTGCAATATTGCAAGCCTTTTTAATTTGTTATTTTTATAAAATATTAATTTACAAAAATAGATTCGAAATTTTGAACCGTCATGGGTTTAAAATAATACTTTTCAACAATTCCTTGGTAATGCTTGGATTTACTAATGTCTGCTTCATTATCAGAAGAACTAACCAAATAAATTTTTATCCGGTTTTTCACACTTTCGGAGATATTTTTAAACTCTTCTAAAAATTGCCATCCATCACAAATGGGCATGTTAATATCCAACAAGATTAAATCTGGAATTTCATCTGTATCAGAATTCTGACTCTTTAATTTTTCCAGCGCTTCTAAACCATTTTTGAAGTAATTGGTTGAAAGTTTTAAATTGGTTTTTTGAAATAGTTTTTTCATTATTAAATGAAAAACAACATCGTCATCTACAATGTAAACAGATTTAAAGTGATTCATGTAAAATTATTTAGGAATATTAAGTAAATTGCTTAAAACGTAATGATTTGTTGTTTTAGGGATAAAATTTGCCTTTTTTAAAGAAAACCTTGCTACAAGTTAAACATATTTACATAAATTACATAAAAATTCTTTAATTCTTGCTCTTTCCTAATTAAAAAATTAAAAAACAAACTTAGCCAAGGAAACCGGTGACAATCTTTATCGAAAATTTTCTTTATTTAATTGTAAAAATAGAAAAAGCAGTATTAATTAAAAATTAATACTGCTTTTTCTAGACTTCGCTAATCCGACAACCTAGTATTTTGACGAATTGTTTATTTAAACAGTAGTATCCGAATTAAAGAAAATTTCTTTAAATTCTACCATTGTTAGTGGCTTGTTACAATAAAGTTGTACTTCATTTTTATAAAAATTTGCTTTTTGCAAATCAGAAGGATCGTCAGACGAGCTAATGATGTAAATTTTTATATTTTCTTTTTCTAAGGATTCCCAATCTCTAAAATCTTGCAAAAACTGCCATCCATCAGAAATAGGCATGTTTATATCAAGTAAAATCAAGTCTGGCAAATTTGAGCTTACTTTAATTGCTTCAATGGCTTCAATTCCATTTAAAAAGTAATTTACCTTAAAATCTGAATCTGCTTTTGCAAACAATTTTTTTAAGATAAAATGAAATACCAAATCATCGTCTACCACATAAACTGTATTAAATAGTTTCATGAAATGTTATTTTAAAGGTCGTTCCTATATTAACTTGAGACTCTACTTCTACAGTTCCATTCATCGCTTCAATTTGATTTTTTGTAATAAAAAGACCTAATCCCCTAGAATTAGAATTTTTATGAAACGTTTTATACATACCAAATAATCGGTTGCCGTGTTTCTCTAAATTTATTCCTAAGCCATTATCTTTTACGCACAAAACTAGTTTATTATTTTGAATTTCTGAACTAAATTCAATTATAGCATTTCTATTAGGAAAAGCATATTTAATTGCGTTTGTTGTAAAGTTAAGAAAAACAGATTCTAAATAAGCAGGTGTAAATTCAATAGAACTAGATTTGTCTAGTTTATTGATTATTGTAACTTCGTTACTTGCAATTTCCGTCTCTAACAAAAGTAATGTTTTCTGCAAATAATCATTGAGGTTTAATCTTTCTTTTTTATGAACTAACGTAGAATGGATGTCTACTAGTTCTTTTAAATGTTCAATGGTATCGGCTAACGCATTTGAAGTTGTATTTAAATGTTTTAGAATTTGTTTTTGTTGTGCTTCGTCCTTTTCATCATCCATTATCGAAAGTAACATTCTGAAGTTTCCTGTATGTGAACGCAAGTTATGAGAAACAATATGAGCAAAATTTAATAACCTGTTATTCTGGTGGCTGATAATTTCTAAATTTTTAAGTAATTGTTTTTCCCGATGCATGTCTATAGTTACGTCGGTATGCGTACCAATTATGCGCAAAGCACTTCCAAATTGATCTTTTTCAATTACTTGTCCTTTGCTATAAATCCACTTATAAGTAATGCCATCCGCGCCAAGAAGTCGCTTTGTGTTTTCAAAAGAATCACATTTACCACTTAAACTGCAATGAAAATCAACTATATAGGTTTGGTAATCTTCTGGATGAATTCTAGTATCCCAAAAATCAGCTGAATATCTACCTTCTGGCATTTCAAGATCTAGCATTTTTAGGGATTGCGCTGAATAAAAAACTTCGTCAGAAGCTACATCATAATCCCAAACTCCGCTATTAGACGCATCTAAAGCAAAATTAAAACGATCTGCAGTTTCTTTAATTTTTAATTCTTTTAATATATTTTCATTAACATCTAAAAATCGGCCAAAAAAAATGGAATTTCCTTCGTCGTCTTTTTCAATAGATGCATCCACTCGAAACCAAACAAATGGAGTACTTTTTCCAATTATTCTAAATTCATGTTTCCAATTTTGATGTTTTTCTTTTGCAGAATACAAAGATTGATAAAAATCAGAAAGATCTTTTGGATAAATTCTTTTAGTTATACTTTCTAAAGAACTATTCTTTATTTCGCAATCTTGTACGTCAAAATATTTGATAATACTTCGATTAACATAGCTTAAACGAAATACACCGTTAACATCAAAAACGATTTGAAAGACCAAATCTGGAATTTGGTTTAATAATTTTCGATAAAAGCTTTTTTTCTCAGTTTCTAAATATTCTTTTGGGTATTGGTTTGGCTTCATTTACTTAAGATAAACTTGGGGCATATCTAATTTTATGATTATTAAAAAAGGTTCTTGTTCTAATTTATTGTATTTACCATTGTAAAAGTAAAAAAAAAATGAAAGTAAAAAAAATTAAATGTTTTTCATGAAATTTCTTGGATGTAATTTTTCCATTACGACAGTTAAATGCGACTTGTCTAGATGCACATAAATTTCTGTTGTAGTTATTGATTCGTGACCAAGCATAATTTGAATCAATCGCAAATCTGCACCATTTTCTAAAAGATGTGTGGCAAACGAATGTCGCAAAGTATGAGGACTAATTGACTTTTGAAGATTTATTTTTTTTGCTAAATCTTTGACAATAGTAAATATCATAGCACGAGTCAGTGGTTTTGCACGGCGATTTAAAAATAAAGTATCTGCATGAGATTCTTCTATTTTAAGATGAATTCTAGACTGATTTTTATACAACAATATGTATTTAATCGTTACATCACTAATTGGAACAAATCTATCTTTGCTGCCTTTACCAGTTACTTTAATAAATTTTTCTTTAAAATACAGATCCGATATTTTTAAACCAACTAATTCCGACACACGTAATCCACAACCATATAAAGTCTCAATAATTGCTCTGTTTCTTTCACCTTCTGTTTTACTCAAATCAATAGCATAGATTAACGCATCTATTTCTGTAACCGATAAAATATCTGGTAATTTTCTACCAATTTTAGGAGATTCCAGCACCGACAAAGGATTATCTTCTCTATAGTTTTCAAAAATTAAGTAAGAAAAAAAACTTTTTAATCCGGATAAAAGTCGTGCTTGCGAACGAGCATTCAAGTCTTTAGAAACATGGTATAAAAACTCTTGCATTTGCAGTTTAGAAATTGCGATTGGAGAAATATCAATTTCATTATTAAGCAAATAAGCTACCAAACGATTTAAATCGAAAGTATAATTTACTATAGTGTTACTAGATAAATTTCGTTCCAAGCGCATATAATCTTGAAAACTTTTTATATAAAATTGCCAACTCATAGATACAAAGTAACACTAATTTTACAAAAGATTAGAATACCAAATACCAAAAAAGCTTTATTTTCGTTTTTAAAATAAAAACAACTATTTATGAAAAAAATATTTTTTATCACAGCACTTACTTTTTTTTTAAACTTTGGTTTTGCACAAAAAGTAGTTTTCGGATTAAAAGCGGGTTTAAATTACAGCAATTTAACCTCAAAAAACGATTTTAATTTTGAAGCAAATACTAGTTATCACTTTGGAGCTTTGTTAGAATTTAATTTTGCTCCTGTCTTTTCTATTCAACCAGAAATTATGTATTCTGTACAAGGAGCAACATCGCAAGATTTTCAAGATGTAAAATTAGATTATGTTACAATACCAGTGGTTGCAAAAGTTTATATCGTTCCGAAAATTTTTGCTTTAGAAGTTGGCCCACAATATGCCTTCTTGGTTAATGATGATTTTGGTGATACAATTAACAATAAAACCTATGATTTTTCTGCCGTTGGAGGTTTTAGCCTTTCTTTAGGAAAACATGTTTTTGGTCAAGCCAGATATGTTTTAGGTTTAACGGATACCACGCAGAATGCAGAAATTAAAAACCGAACGTTCCAATTATCTCTTGGATATAAATTTTAAAATCAAAAAAAGCCACTTTAATTAAAGTGGCTTTTTTGCTTTTAAATAGATTTAAAATCGATATCCTAATCCAATAAATAATCCACTTAAAGTGGTAGAATTGTTGCCGCCATTTTCATCTAAATTCGCAAGACCAAAACTATATTTAGCATCTAAAATAAAATGAGAATCTAAATTTACAGCAAAACCAGCGTCAATTCCAGCGTTTACTGAATTAGTGCTGTTATCCTTGTTTAATAAAAATCCAAGACTTGGTCCTGCAACCAAATCAAACTCTTTTGCCACAGCATATTTAAAATGATAGGTAGATGTAAAAATTCTAAATCTTGAATTTTGGTGTACAAAAGTTCCGGTTGTACATGCACTTTTTGTGATAAGGAAATATCCACAAAACCACCAACAAAAAAACCAGTTTCGGTGTTGGTTTGTCTACCAGATGCGAAAAAATTTTGAAATTTATTTACCGAAGTTGCAACATCTACTCCCGCTTTTACCCCAAATTTTGCCTCTTGTGCATTAGAAACGCTGAATGCTGCTAATGAAAACGCACATAAAATTAAATTTTTCATTGTTTTAGGTTTAAACTGCTAAATCCAAAAATAAATTTTATTACTTAAAAAACTATTATTAGCATTTATAGTTTTAAACAAAATTGTTAACATTAATCAATAAGCAAGATAAAATCTTTAAATAGATAGCACTTCTTAAATTTTAATTAAAATTGCTACAATAGTTAGTTCTTTTGCTATTTTTACCCAAAACTTAACTCCATGCGATTAATAATAATAAATGGTCCAAACCTTAATTTACTTGGACGAAGAGAAACTTCTGTTTATGGTAACCAAACTTTTGAAAATTATTTCAAAACTTTAAATACTAAATTTTCTGATTTAAATTTAGAGTTTTTTCAAAGTAATATTGAAGGGGAATTAATTTCTAAAATTCAAGAAGTTGGCTTTACTTATGACGGAATTATCCTAAATGCAGCTGCTTATACGCATACCTCTGTAGGCCTTGGCGATGCAGTAAAAGCAATTACAACACCTGTTGTAGAAGTACACATTTCTAACACTTTTTCTCGCGAAGAAATTAGACACCAATCGTATATTTCTGCCAATGCAAAGGGAGTAATTTTAGGATTTGGTTTGCAAAGCTACGAACTTGCAATAACTTCTTTTTTGACCTAATTAAACCCTAATTTACAACCCTAAAAATTCTAAAAACATGAAGCAAATTCTACTTTTTTTCTTTTCCCTTTTTTCTATTGTA
>JBLIJW010000064.1:0-14393 GCA_047636155.1 Flavobacterium sp.
TATTAACAATGTTTCTTGCATTTGTTTTGATAAATTTAACGTGAACATACTTTTATTTCTCGCTATTTTTTCGTCACTTAGCTGACAGTATATGCATCACGGAATGGTTTTTGCATTTGCAGCTGTAAATCATTAAATTTACACAATAAAAAATATAATTTTATGGATGATAATTTTTCACCTAGAGTAAAAGATGTTATTACCTACAGCAAAGAAGAGGCACTACGTTTAGGTCACGACTTTATTGGTACAGAACATCTTATGCTCGGAATTTTAAGGGATGGAAATGGAAAAGCGATATCTATATTAAATAGTTTGTCTATTGATTTAGATCATTTAAGACAAAAAGTAGAAATTTTAAGTCCACCAAATCCTAACCCAACTTTGGGATTAGAGAAAAAGAATTTACACTTAACCCGCCAAGCAGAAAGAGCATTAAAGACTACTTTTTTAGAAGCTAAAGTTTTTCAAAGTACCGCAATAAGTACTGCGCATTTACTTTTGTGTATTCTGCGAAATGAAAACGATCCAACCACCAAACTACTTAATAAACTAAAAATTGATTATGAAGTAGCTAAAGAACATTATTTAGATATGACACCAAAGGAAGACGATTTTATGGAAAACTTACCAAAAAACGAATCTTTTAACGAAGATTCTTCTCAAGACGAAAATTTAAAAGCAGATAATTTTAATACACCTGCTAATAAGTCCAATAAGAAATCTAAAACTCCGGTATTGGATAATTTTGGCCGAGATTTAACCGAGATGGCAGAAGAAGGGAAATTAGATCCCGTTGTTGGTCGTGAAAAAGAAATTGAAAGAGTTTCACAAATTTTAAGCAGAAGAAAAAAGAATAACCCTCTATTAATTGGTGAGCCAGGCGTTGGTAAATCTGCTATTGCAGAAGGTTTGGCATTGCGAATTATTCAGAAAAAAGTTTCTAGAATTCTTTTTAACAAAAGAGTGGTTACCTTAGATTTGGCAAGTTTAGTAGCTGGCACGAAATACCGCGGACAGTTTGAAGAAAGAATGAAAGCGGTGATGAATGAATTAGAAAAGAATGAAGATATAATTCTTTTTATTGATGAAATTCATACAATTGTTGGCGCTGGTGGTGCAACAGGTTCGTTAGACGCGTCAAACATGTTTAAACCAGCTTTAGCCAGAGGAGAAATTCAATGTATTGGAGCTACAACTTTAGACGAATACAGACAATATATTGAAAAAGATGGGGCTTTAGAACGTCGTTTTCAAAAGGTAATTGTAGAGCCAACATCGGTTGAAGAGACAATAATTATTTTAAACAATATTAAAAATAAATACGAAGATCATCATAGTGTAACTTATAGCCAAGAAGCAATAGAAGCTTGTGTAAAGTTAACAGATAGATATATGTCTGAAAGATTTTTACCGGACAAAGCTATTGATGCCTTAGATGAAGCTGGTTCTCGTGTTCACATTACTAACATTGAAGTACCTAAACAAATTTTAGATTTAGAGCGTCAATTAGAAGAAGTTAGGGAGAATAAAAATGCAGTTGTAAAACGTCAGAAATATGAAGAAGCTGCAAAACTGCGTGACGACGAGAAAAAAATTGAAAAAGATTTAGCAATTGCTCAAGAAAAGTGGGAAGAAGATTCTAAAAATAATAGAATTGAAGTAACAGAAGATAATGTTGCCGATGTTGTTTCTATGATGACTGGAATTCCCGTAAATCGTATTGCACAAACTGAAAGTAACAAGTTAGCTAAACTACCAGAACTTATTCAAAATAAAGTTATTGGACAAAATGAAGCAGTTTTAAAAATCGCTCGTTCTATCCAAAGAAATCGAGCAGGATTGAAAGATCCAAACCGACCAATCGGTTCGTTTATATTTTTAGGTCAAACCGGAGTTGGGAAAACCCAATTAGCCAAAGTTTTAGCCAAAGAATTATTCGATTCAGAAGATGCTCTTATTCGTATTGACATGAGTGAATATATGGAGAAATTTGCAATTTCTAGATTAATTGGCGCACCTCCAGGATATGTAGGTTACGAAGAAGGCGGACAACTTACTGAAAAAGTTAGAAGAAAGCCGTATTGTGTAGTACTTTTAGACGAGATTGAAAAAGCACATCCGGATGTCTTTAATATGATGCTCCAAGTTTTAGATGATGGATATTTAACAGATAGTTTAGGTAGAAAAATCGATTTTAAAAATACGATAATTATAATGACTTCTAACATTGGAGCAAGACAATTAAAAGACTTTGGTCAAGGAGTTGGATTTGGAACTGCAGCTAGAGTTGCCAATGCAGAAGACAATTCTAAAAGTATTATAGAAAATGCATTGAAAAAAACCTTTGCTCCGGAATTTCTTAACAGAATTGACGATGTAATTGTGTTTAATGCCTTAGAAAAAGAAGATATTAATTTAATTATTGAAATTGAATTAGAAAAACTTTATGCTCGTATTAAAGACTTAGGTTATACTTTAAATCTATCAGTTAAAGCCAAAGCCTATATTGCAGATAAAGGATTTGATAGACAATTTGGAGCGCGACCTTTAAAAAGAGCGATTCAGAAATATGTCGAGGACGCTTTAGCAGAAGAAATCATAACTTCTAAAATTAGTTCAGGAGATGAAATCTTTATGGATATTGAAGAAAATTCAGACGAACTAACGGTAACAATTCAGAAGGCGGAAGCTTAATATTAATAAATCTTAAATTTAACAACCACCATTTTAACAAATTATCAATTTTAAAGTAATTTGTTTAAAATGGTGGTTTTTCTTTTAAAAATATAGTACTTTCGGCGCTTAAATAATACAAGTTAAAATGACAGATAATAAATTAATTTTAGGTTGCGAAGAATGGTGTTCATTACCGAATTTGGGAATTCCTGCGGTAAAAGCTCGAGTTGATTCTGGTGCTAAAACATCTGCTTTACATGCATTCAATATTGCACCTTTTATTAAGAATGAAGAACATTGGGTGAAATTTGATATTAACCCAATTCAGAATAATTTAAAAACCGTAATTCATTGCGAAGCTTTGTTAATTGACAAACGAATCGTTAAAAGTTCTAGCGGATTTAGAGAACAGCGTTACGTAATTCAAACTCCAGTAACAATTGGTGAAGAAACTTGGATGATTGAATTAACTCTTACCAACAGGGATTCAATGGGTTATCGCATGCTTTTTGGAAGAGAAGCTATGAGCGGAAGAATTTTGGTTGATCCAGAAAAACGTTTCCTTTTTGGAGAAACTACCTTAGAGCAATTAAAAAAGTTTTATATCCATTCTATAGAAACAAAAGTTGGCTTACGAATCGCACTTTTAGCGAGTAATCCAGAGCTATATAGCAACAAACGTATTATTGAAGCTGGTGAAATGCGCGGCCATGAAATGACATTTTTAAATATTAAAGAATGTTACATGAAATTGGATGCTACGAAACCAGAAATTCATTATCGTGGCGGAAAAATTTTAGATAATTTTGATGCTGTTATTCCAAGAATACGTCCAAGTATTACATTTTATGGATGTGCATTGACTAGACAATTTGAATCCTTAAAAGTTTTCTGCTTAAACTCAGCCGCTGCAATTACGCAGTCTAGAGATAAATTATTTTCTTTACAGTTATTACTAAATCACGGTTTAGAAATTCCAACTACTGGTTTTGCAAATTCTCCATTAGACACAGATGATTTAATTAAAATGGTTGGTGGTTCGCCATTAATTGTAAAATTATTAGAAGGAACACAAGGAAAAGGTGTCGTTTTAGCAGAAACCAAAAAAGCTGCAGAATCTGTAATTAATGCATTTAAAAGTTTAAATGCCAATATCTTAGTTCAGGAATTTATAAAAGAAGCAAACGGAAAAGATTTACGGTTATTTGTAATTGATGGAAAAGTGGTAGCCGCAATTGAGCGAGTTGCAGTTGCCGGAGAATTTAGAGCAAATATTCACCTTGGCGGAACAGCTTCTTTAGTAAAACCTACCATGGACGAAAGACGAATTGCAATTAAAGCCGCAAAAGCAATGGATTTAAAAGTTGCCGGTGTAGATATTATTCGTTCTGCAAAAGGACCATTATTATTAGAAGTAAATTCATCGCCAGGTTTAGAAGGTATTGAAGGTGCTACTAATAAAGATATTGCCGGAGAAATGATTAAAGCAATTGAGAAAAACTTTAAGTGGAAGTAATAAAGAAAATTTCAAAATAGATAAATTTAGAAAGTTATGAATATTGTGGCTCAAATAATTACTGTTTTTGTCGCACTACTTCATTTTTGTTTTTTATATTTTGAAATGTTTGCTTGGACGACAATAGGACCAAAAAAAATTTATGATTTTCCGAAAGATTTATTTCCAAAAACTAAAGAAATAGCAGCCAATCAATCATTTTATAACAGATTTTTGGCATCTTGTTTGGTTTGGTCGTTATTTATTACAGATGTGATTTGGAGCAAAAACGCAGCAGTTTTCTTTTTGTTTTGTGTTTTAATTACAGGGATCTATGGCGCTTTTACGGTGTCAAAAAAAATTAGTACAAAGTATTCCTGCCATTCTTGCAATTATTAGTCTAATTTTAATTTAGAATATTCTTTGTAATTTTTAGAATATAGAATACAGCAGGCAAATTTATAATCTCACTGTTGCTATTAGCAAAGGATTTATTACCAACATTATGAAAAAAATAGTAATCTTATTAGTAGCATTATATTTCGCAGGTTTTTCATCAACTACAGGCTAAAGTCAAATAAGTTCTCAAAAAAATGATTCGCTAATTGAAGTTTCATTAGTCAAATTTAAAGTCGCTGGTGTTTCTTTAGCAATTGTAAAAGATGGTAAAATCATTCATTCTAAAGGATATGGATTATCAAATATAAACACAAAAGAGCTTGTAAATCAAAATACAAATTTTCAAATAGCATCAAATTCTAAAGCTTTTACAACAACTGCCCTAGCAATTTTAGAAGAAGAAGGAAAGTTAAAATGGACAGATAAAGTGAAAGATTTTATTCCTGAATTTAAAATGTACAACGATTATTTAACCGAAAATTTTAATATTCAGGATTTATTAACGCATCGAAGCGGACTTGGTTTAGGTGCTGGAGATTTAATGTTTTTCCCCGACAGATCGTACTTTACCGTTAATGACGTCGTTAAAAGCTTTCAATACTTTAAATCTACTTCTGCATTTCGAACTTAGTTTGATTATGATAACTTACTTTATATTGTTGCAGGAGAAATTATTGCCAGAGTATAGTAACTATGTATCCAGACATAAATTTAGGCATTGTAATTTTAACAAATACAGAAAATGGCGGTGGAGCACTTTTTTCTACGATTACTAATACTATTACCGACAGTTATTTAGGTTTAGACGATTTTAAATGGGTTGATAAATATGAAACTTGGGTAAATGGCAGAAAAAATGTATGGGTAAAAGTTGAAGAAGCTAAAAAAATTCCAATTAAAAACAGCGATTATATAGGTATTTACGAAGAAAATTGGTTTGGTAAAGTAGAAGTATTTGAAAAAGATAAAAAATTATGGATTAAATCCTATCGTTCTTCAAAATTAAATGGTCTATTGTTATTTTATAATGCCAATACATTTGCAATAAAATGGGAATATCAAGCTATGAACTGCGATGCTTTTGCAATATTTTCACTTGATGAGACTAGCAAAGCACAATCAATAAAAATGAAAGGTTTATCGCCAAATATCGATTTTAATTTTGACTTTCAGGATTTAGATTTAAAACGATTTAAAAAATAATAAATACTTTATTTACGATTCGAACTCTATCTGAAAACTCTCTAAAAAAGTTATAGTTTTTTCAATATCATAATGTAAAATTCGGTCTTCCGTTACAAAAGGTACTTCTTGCTGGTACAAATTTAAAAAACCTTCTAAAAACGGACTGGTTTTTAAAGGCTTTCTAAAAGTTATAGCCTGCGATGCGTTCAACAATTCTATTGCCAAAATACGTTCTAAATTTTCTAAAATCTTATAACATTTTGTAGCTCCATTTGCTCCCATTGAAACATGGTCTTCTTGCCCATTACTACTAACAATACTGTCTACACTGCTTGGCGTTGCCAATTGTTTGTTTTGACTAGCAATGCTTGCGGCGGTATATTGCGGAATCATCAATCCCGAATTTAAACCAGGATTATCAACCAAAAATGCTGGCAATCCCCGTAATCCCGAAATTAATTGGTACGTTCGCCTTTCAGAAATACTTCCTAATTCAGCCAAAGCGATGGATAAAAAATCCAATCCCAATGCCAAGGGCTGACCGTGGAAATTTCCACCAGAAATAATACAATCTTCCTCTAAAAAAATATTCGGATTGTCAGTAACTGAGTTTATTTCTGTTTCAAAAATTCCTATTACATATTTCAAAGTATCTTTACTCGCTCCATGAACTTGCGGAATACATCTAAAAGAATATGGATCTTGCACATGACTTTTTGACTGCGTAATTATTTCACTTCCTTCTAATAAATTTCGAAATACTTTTGCCGTTTTTAATTGTCCTTCGTGTGGTCTTATTTTATGTATTAATTCATTAAAAGGCTCAATTCTTCCATCAAAAGCATCTAATGAAATTGCAGCAATTACATCAGAAAAATAAGAAAATTTGATTGATTTCATTAAGATAAAACAACCATAAGAACTCATAAATTGCGTACCATTTAATAAGGCCAAACCTTCCTTAGATTGCAATTTTAACGCTTGCCAATTGTGTTTTTCTAAAATTTCTTTAGAAGATGTTTTTTTTCCTTCAAAATATACTTCACCTTCACCTATTAACGGTAATGATAAATGCGCTAATGGAGCTAAATCTCCACTTGCACCAAGCGAACCTTGTGTATAAACAACTGGTAAAATATCTAAATTATAAAAGTCAATCAATCTTTTAATTGTTTGCAACTGAATTCCAGAATTTCCATAACTTAAACTCTGAATTTTTAGAAATAACATTAATTTTACAATCTCTTTCGGAACTTCATCGCCCGTTCCGCATGCATGAGATTTTACTAGATTTTCCTGAAGTTTAGCTAAATTTTCATCCGAAATTTTCACGTTACATAAAGAGCCAAAACCAGTATTAATGCCGTAAATTGGTTCTTTATCTTTTTGTAGTTTAGAATTTAAATAATCTCTACACTTTTCAATTTTATATTTGCTTTCATCAGACAAGGCAATTTTTAAATTGGTATTTAAAATGGAATGTATAGTTTCTTGAGTAAGTATTTCTGAACTGATATAGTGAATTGGATTCATTCTTGTTGTTTGAAAATTCTGTCAAAATTCTACAAAGCAATGGTAAAAAACAAGTTTTATGCAAACTATTACTAAACAATTTTACGAATTACCAAATTTTTTACCTTTAAAATAAAAAAATTGTAATAAAACCTAGTAAAATCAAATACTTTTGAACTTTTCGTAAAATCTAAATCAAATTTTTAAGACTACCTTAAAAACCTTACTTTTGAGAATTAATAAAAAAAACATGATAACTTTAAAATTTGGCGGAACTTCTGTTGCCAATGCAGAAAATATAAAACTTGTTCTCGCAATAATTAATCAAAAAGCACAAACCGAAAAATTAGCAGTAATAGTTTCTGCATTAAGTGGAGTTACTGATATTTTATTAGATGCTTCAAAAAAATCAGCCTTAAAGCTGGAATCTTACAAAAGCAATATTGAACTTATTAAGGAAAAACATTTTGAAGCAATTGCAGAATTGATTGACTCTACCAATCAAAATCAATTACTCATAAAAATAAACCATCAAATTAATCAATTACAAACTTTATTAGACGGTTGTTTTCTTTTAGGTGAATTATCGGCTCGAACTTCTGATGCAGTGGTTAGTTTTGGGGAATTACTTTCTTCTCAAATAATTGCAACAGCTTTACAACAAAAAATGCCAAATAGTACTTTTAAAGATAGCCGAGAACTAATTAAAACTAATTCTAATTTCGGAAAAGCAGTTATAAATTATACTATAACCAATAAAAACATTGCCGAATTTTTTGAAAGTAACAAATCACAAGTAATTATTTTACCCGGTTTTATTGCATCAGATGATAAAAACAATACAACTACTTTGGGTCGCGGTGGTTCCGATTTCACTTCGGCTATAATAGCTAACGCAAGTAATTCTAAATCTGGACAGACGTTAACGGAATGTTTACAGCAAATCCAAAGTTGGTAAAACAAGCACAACCTATTGAAAAAATTTCTTACCAAGAAGCGATGGAATTATCCCATTTTGGTGCTAAAGTTTTATATCCGCCAACAATTCAACCCGTTTTAAAATCTAATATTCCAATTTGGATTAAAAATACATTTGAACCTGATGCCTTCGGTACGTTAATTAGTAACAATCCCGACTCTAACTCCAACCCTATTAAAGGAATTTCGCATATAGAAGAAATTTCCTTATTAACTTTGGAAGGTTCCGGAATGATTGGCGTAACTGGTTCGTCTAAACGATTATTTGAAGTTTTATCCAATAATAATATAAACGTAATTTTTATAACCCAAGCATCTTCAGAACATTCCATTTGTATCGGAGTTATAAATAGCGATGCCAAAATTGCGAAATCAGCTATTGAAAGTGCCTTTGAATTAGAAATTTCTCAAAATAAAATTGATCCTTGCATTGTAGAAAATAATTTGTGCATCGTGGCATTAGTTGGCGAAAGCATGAAAAATCACCAAGGTCTTTCGGGTAAAATGTTTAGTACTTTAGGAAAAAATAATGTAAATATTCGTGCCATTGCGCAAGGTGCATCAGAACGAAATATATCTGTTGTAATTAATGAAAAAGATGTAAAAAAAGCTTTGAATACCTTGCACGAACGCTTTTTTGAAAGCAATACCAAACAACTTAATCTATTTGTTATGGGTGTTGGTAATGTAGGTGAAAAATTTGTAGAGCAAATTAACCAACAAAATAATTTTTTAAAAAATAATCTTAAAATTAATCTAAGAGTAATTGCGGTTTCCAATTCCAGAAAAATGTTTTTTGACGAAGACGGAATACAGTTAAAAGATTGGAAAACACTTTTAAATACGGGTGAAAAAGCAAACGTTTCTGAGTTTATTTCCCGTTCAAAACAATTAAATCTTCGTAACAGTATTTTTGTAGATATTACTGCAAACAGTGATATTGCATCTATTTATGACCAATTTTTAAGTAAAAATATCGCAGTGGTTACTTGTAACAAAATTGCTTGTTCGTCTGCATTTGAAAATTATTCTAATTTAAAAAGCTTGTCCAGAAAATACAATGCACCATTTTTATTCGAAACTAACGTTGGTGCAGGTTTACCAATTATTGATACTCTGAAACATTTAATTGCGTCTGGCGATAAAATTCACCGAATTAATGCAGTTTTATCCGGAAGTTTAAATTTTATTTTTAATAATTTTTCAGATACATATACTTTTCATGATGTCGTAAAAGAAGCTGGTGTACAAGGATTTACTGAACCTGATCCAAAAATTGATTTAAGTGGTGTGGATGTTGCTAGAAAAATATTGATTTTAATTCGCGAAAGCGGATATCAAATGGAAATGGAAGCAATTGATAACAACTCGTTTTTACCAAAAGAATGTATGGAAACTAGTAATAATGAGGAGTTTTTTAAATCATTAACTAAACATTCTTCCCATTTTGAAAAATTATTAGCAGAAGCGAAACAAAAAGAAAGTCGATTAAAATTTGTGGCTTCTTTTGATAAAGGCAAAGCAAGCGTTGGTTTACAATTTATCCCAAAAGAAAGTCCGTTTTATAACTTAGAAGGAAAAGATAATATTGTAGAGTTTTACACCGATAGATATATAGATCAACCTTTAATTATAAAAGGTGCTGGAGCTGGTGCTGCCGTTACTGCTTCCGGTATTTTTGCAGATGTTATCAGAATTGGAAATGTGTAAGGTCGCAACAGAAAAAAATAATATGAACGAATTAAAAATATTCTGTCCGGCAACAATCGCCAACCTCAATGTTGGTTTTGATATTTTAGGCTTATGTTTAGAAGGTATTGGCGATGAAATGATTTTTAGAAAAACTTCCGAAAAAGGAATAAAAATTACCAAAATAGTTGGCGCTGATTTACCCTTGGAAAACAAAAAAAATGTTGCAGGGGTTGCAGCTTTGGCTATTTATAATTCTGTAGAAAATATTCCATTTGGTATAGAAATAGAAATTTACAAAAACATAAAAGCAGGAAGCGGAATCGGAAGTTCATCAGCAAGTGCGGCTGGTGCTGTTTTTGGCGTAAATAAATTGCTCGGAAATCCATACTCAAAAGTCGAATTAGTAAATTTTGCTATGAAAGGCGAAGTTGTAGCTTCCGGAAGCGAGCATGCAGATAATGTTGCTCCTTGCCTACTCGGAAATTTCACTTTAGTTACTGGTTACAATCCGTTGCGAGTAATTGAAATTGAAAGTCCAGAGAATTTATTTGTAGTTGTTTTACATCCGCATATTGAAGTAAAAACATTGGATTCTCGTGCGGTTTTGCCAAAGGAATTTCCACTAAAAGATATTATTTTGCAAACAGCCAATTTAGGCGGATTTATTTCTGGTTTGTACACAAAAAATTATGAATTGATAAGAAATTCGATGCGCGACTTTTTAATTGAACCGCACAGAAAAAAATTAATTCCGAATTTTGACTTAATTAAGAACGCGGCAATGGAAAATGGTGCTTTAGGAAGCGGAATATCTGGTGCTGGACCAAGTATTTTTGCATTATGTGAAGGAGAAGAAAATGCCGAAAAAGTGAGAAATGCAATGCAAAAAGAATATTCTAAATCAGACATTACTTTTGATATTTATCTTTCTAAAATAAACTCGGAAGGAACAAAAATTATTTAAAAACAAAACAATAATCAAAATTTGAAAGAAAGTAAATTAATTTTCTCAAGTTTATGCTTTATAAATCGATTTGTAAATGAAATACTTCAGCTTAAACAATAAATCGCACTTAGTTAGCTTTGAACAAGCAGTTATAAATGGTTTAGCGCCAGACAAAGGCTTGTATTTTCCTGAAAATATAACTCCATTATCTAAAGATTTCTTTGATTCTATAGAAACAGCATCCAATTCTGAGATTGCTTATGAAGTTGTTAAACAATTTGTAGGCAATGAAATTCCAGAAGAAATTCTTAAAAGTATTGTTGCAGAAACACTATCTTTTGATTTTCCGTTGATTGAAATTGAACCATCTCTGTATTCATTAGAATTGTACCACGGACCAACAATGGCATTTAAAGATGTTGGCGCAAGATTTATGTCGCGTTGTTTGGATTATTTTAATAGAGAAAAAAATCAAAAAAACACCGTAATCGTAGCAACATCTGGTGATACTGGTGGCGCCGTTGCAAGCGGATTTTTAGGAGTAAAAGGCGTTTCTGTTGTTATACTTTATCCTTCTGGCAAAGTAAGCGAAATACAAGAAAGACAATTAACAACTCTAGGTGAAAATATTACCGCTTTAAAAGTAGATGGTGTTTTTGATGATTGTCAAGATATGGTAAAACAAGCATTTTTAGATTCAGATCTTAAAAAATTAAATTTAACCTCTGCAAACTCTATTAATATTGCACGTTGGTTACCCCAAATGTTTTATTTCTTTTTTGCTTACAAGGAATTAAAAAAACAAAATAAAAAAATTATAATTTCTTGTCCGAGTGGGAATTTTGGGAATATTTGCGCCGGAATTCTAGCAAAAAAAATGGGATTGCCTATTGCGCATTTTGTTGCTTCAACTAATGTAAACGATACTGTTCCTCAATTTATGATAGATGGAAAGTACAATCCAAAACCATCCAAGGCGACTATTTCCAATGCAATGGATGTCGGAAATCCGAGTAATTTCGTGCGTATATTAGAGTTATATAATAATGATTTGGAACAATTTAGAAAAGATTTTTCTTCCTATTCTTTTTCAGATGAAGAAACAAAAAACTCGCTTTTAGATTTGTATAAAAGAACCAATTACATTGCCGAGCCACATGGAATTGTAGGATATTTAGGATTGCAAAAAGAAATGAAAAACCAATCAAACACGATTGGAGTGGTCTTGGAAACAGCACATCCAATTAAATTTTTAGATGTTGTAGAACCTATTTTAAAAATTAAACTTCCCTTTCCACCTCAAATTGAATCTGTACTGTATAAAGAAAAGAAGTTTTTTGAAATACAAAATTATAAAGACTTAAAAGATTTTCTTTTAAAGTCAAACTAAATCTAGCGGACTTACAAGTTTTACAAATAATTGTATAACAGAAAACCTCTTTTAATGTGCCAACTTTGCGTAAAAAAGCACATGAAAAATTTAATATGGACTGCACTTGCTATTATAACTGTATTTTCCAGTTGTAAAAACGACCAAAAAACTACAAAAAAAATTGTGCCAGAACGAGTTCAACCAATAGAAATTGGATATAGTTTTGAAAAAAGTAATAAATGGTTTAACGCTAATCAACAAAGTGGAAAAAATTTAAAACTTGTAATGGCATTAAATCGTATGGACGAATCTAATCTTGTAAAAGCAGATTCTATATTAATTCCTACAGATTTTTCTGGTGATATAGCCTATTATATGCCTTTTCCATTAAAGGTTTCTAGCTTGGAAGAAATTAATAAAATCATTTTATTTTCCTACAAAACGCAAAGTTTTGCAGCCTATGAAAATGGTGTTTTAACCTATGTTGGTCCGACTAGTTTGGGAAGAGAAAAAGACAAAACGCCAACTGGTTTATTTTTCACAAATTGGAAAGCAGAACAAACTACTAGCACATTTAACGACGAATGGGAATTAAAATGGAATTTTAATATCGCAAATAAATTAGGTATTGGTTTTCACCAATACGAACTACCAGGTTATCCAGCATCGCATTCTTGTTTGCGATTGTTAGAAAGTGATGCCAAATTATTATATTCTTGGGCAGATCAATGGGTTTTAGAAAACGATCAAAAAGTAAAATTAAAAGGAACTCCAGTAATAGTATTTGGCGAATATGATTTTGAAGGTGCAAAACCATGGTTACAATTAAAAGAAAATCCAGATGCATTAAAAATTTCTGAATCGGAAATTAATGATTTAATTGAACCATATTTAGTAAAGGTAAAAGAAGCACAAACTAAAAGAGAAAATTCTAAAGTTTAACAATAGAAAAAATACAAATTTTAATTGTCAAAATAGATTTTAAATTCTATATATTTTAATTAATTTAGCGGCATTAAAATTAACCAACTTCTCAATGAAAAATACCGCATTATCCCATGTTCATGAAAAATTAGGCGCAAAAATGGTTCCGTTTGCAGGATATAATATGCCAGTACAATACGAAGGCGTTAATGCGGAACACGAAGTGATTCGCAATGCAGTTGGCGTTTTTGATGTTTCACATATGGGTGAATTCTTAATTTCTGGACCAACTGCAATTGATTTAATACAGAAAGTTTCTTCTAATGATGCTACAGTTTTAGAAGTAGGAAAGGCTCAATATTCTTGCATGCCCAATAACGACGGTGGTATTGTAGATGATTTGATTATCTATAAAACGAAAGAAGAACAATATCTTTTAGTAGTTAATGCTTCAAACATTGATAAGGACTGGGATTGGATTTCGAAACACAATACTTTTGGAGCAGAAATGAAAAACATTTCAGAAGAGTATTCTTTATTAGCTATTCAAGGTCCAAAAGCTGTTGAAGCAATGCAAAGTTTAACTTCAATTGATTTAGCAGCAATAAAATACTATCATTTTGAAGTAGCAGATTTTGCAGGTGCAGAACATGTAATAATTTCTGCAACTGGTTATACAGGTTCAGGTGGATTTGAAATTTATTGTAAAAATACAGCAGTAGAGCAAATTTGGAATAAGGTTTTTGAAGCCGGAAAAGAATTTGGAATTAAACCTGCAGGTTTGGCTGCTCGAGATACATTACGTTTAGAAATGGGTTTCTGTTTATATGGCAATGACATTAACGATACTACTTCTCCTCTTGAAGCCGGATTAGGATGGATTACAAAATTCTCAAAAGATTTCGTTAATTCTGAGAATCTCAAAGTACAAAAAGAAGCTGGAGTTTCTAAAAAATTAGTTGGCTTTGAAATGATTGATCGCGGCATACCAAGACACGATTATGAAATTGCAGATGCTAACGGAAAAATAATTGGTTTAGTAACCAGCGGAACGCAAGCACCAAGTTTAGGTAAAGCGATTGGGTTGGGTTATGTTAGTACTGAATTATCGACACCAGATTCAGAAGTTTTTATCCGAATTCGAAATAAAGATGTTGCAGCAAAAGTTGTAAAATTACCTTTTTATAAAAAGTAAATCTATTTTGAATTTT
>JBLIJW010000065.1:0-14253 GCA_047636155.1 Flavobacterium sp.
ATCATCGAAATAATTATTTCATCGGTTAAACCATTTCAATTAATGATGGGAAAAATAATAGGAACATCGTTAGCCGGAATTTTACAATTCTTAATCTGGGCAACTTTAGGTTTGTCTGCAATATTTATTCTTTCAGTCATTTTGCATGTTCCGCTTGGAGCAAATACAAATGTTGCGCTTGATCCTGCAGCAACATCACAAATGACGCTTTATTTTCAGGAAATTTTAAAACTTCCGATAGCAACTATTTTAATAAGTTTTATAGTATATTTTATAGGTGGTTATTTTTTATACAGCTCATTTTACGCCGCAATTGGCGCAGCAGTAGATAGTGAAACCGATTCTCAACAATTTCTTTTGCCAATAATAATGCCTTTAATTTTAGGTGTTTATATCGGTTTTTTTACTGTAATTAATGATCCGCATGGTGTTGTTGCCACCACATTTTCAATGATTCCGTTAACATCGCCAATCGTTATGATGATGCGTATTCCGTTTGGTGTACCGCTTTGGCAAATTGCATTGTCGGTCGGAATTTTATTTGTTACTTTCCTAGGTTGCGTTTGGTTTGCCGCTAAAATTTATAGAGTCGGAATTTTAATGTATGGCAAGAAACCAACATATAAAGAATTGATAAAATGGATGCGCTTTTAAAGAAGTATTTACTAATTGTTAGAATTTACAATTTATTAACTGCAAATTTGCAAATTTTTTCTTTTTGGACACAGATTTAATTTTCAAACAGAAACTCAGAAACTTAGAAACTCATATAAACCTTTGTATCTTTGAACCTCTTTTAAAACATTTCCTAAAAATGCCAAACAAAATTTTAATTATAGAAGACGAAGCTGCAATTCGCAGAGTATTGACTAAAATATTATCCGAAGAAAACGACACCTATTTGGTAGAAGAAGCAGAAGACGGAATACAGGGTTTGGAAAAAATCAAAGCCAACGAGTACGACTTGGTCCTTTGTGATATTAAAATGCCAAAAATGGATGGGGAAGAATTATTAGAGGAAGTTAAAAAAATTAAGCCCGAAATTCCTTTTGTCATGATATCTGGTCACGGCGATATGGAAACCGCTATTAATACGATGCGACTTGGCGCATTTGATTATATAATGAAACCGCCAGATTTAAATCGATTACTAAATACCGTTCGAAATGCTTTAGATAAAAAGCAATTAGTGGTCGAAAATAAAATTTTAAAGAAAAAAGTCAGCAAGCAATATGAAATGATAGGGAATTCTGCTGCAATTGAGCACATAAAAGGATTAATTGAAAAAGTGGCAATTACTGACGCTCGAGTTTTAATAACTGGACCAAACGGAACAGGAAAAGAATTGGTTGCACACCAATTACACGAAAAAAGCGAACGTGCCAGTTTCCCATTAATCGAGGTTAATTGCGCAGCAATTCCATCTGAATTGATTGAAAGTGAATTGTTTGGTCATGTAAAAGGTGCTTTTACATCGGCAATAAAAGATCGTGCAGGAAAATTTGAAGCGGCTGATGGCGGAACTATTTTTCTCGATGAAATTGGAGATATGAGTTTAGCTGCTCAAGCAAAAGTGTTGCGTGCTTTACAAGAAAATTTAATCCAACGTGTTGGTGCAGATAAGGACATTAAAGTGAATGTAAGAGTAATTGCTGCAACCAATAAAAACTTAGAAAAAGAAATTGCAGAAGGAAGATTTAGAGAAGATTTGTACCACAGATTAGCAGTTATATTGATTAAAGTACCGGCGTTAAACGACAGACGCGAAGATATTCCGACGTTAATTGAACATTTTACCTCCAAAATTGCAGAAGAACAAGGCAACGCAGTGAAGAAATTTAGCGATAAAGCACTACTTTTGCTGCAAGAATACAATTGGACAGGAAATATTCGGGAATTGCGAAATGTGGTAGAGCGTTTAATTATTTTGGGCGGCAGCGAAATATCAGAAAATGACGTGCAACTTTTTGCCACAAAATAGATTTTCAGAACAATCAACAAGTCAAACGGTCAACTATTTAAAATTTACAATCAAAAGAATGCAATTAAAAAAAATAAATCCCGATTTACAAAAAGCGCTAATTGAAAACGATTTGGTCGAAGCCAATGAAATGCAAAAAGAAACTTTCTCTGCAATAAAAAGCGGAAAAGATGTAGTAATTGCATCGCCTTTTGGAACCGGAAAAACAACGACTATTGTTTTAAATGTTATTCAGAAATTAGAAAAAACAAAAGACGAAAGTACTCGAGCATTGGTTTTAGTTGAAAACAAGGAACGTGTTTTAGAAATGGAAGAACTGTTCTTAAAATTCGGGAATTATACCGATTTAAGCGTTTTTGGCACACATGAAAAAGGAGATTTTGACTACGATAAAAATATTATTTCTTTAGGTTTGGATTTATTAATAGGAACGCCAAACAGAATTAATGCACTTTTTGCTTCGGCGGGATTTAATATCAACACCATAAAATTATTTATTGTTGACGATACCGATATTTTATTCAAAAGCAGAATGGATGCCATTGTTTTGCGACTTTCTGCAAGTATGGATAAATCACAAAAAATATTTTTCTGTTCGCAAATTACCGAAAGAGTAGAAGCAATTGCAGAAAATATAATGATTGAACCTACTTATTTTGAAATTGAGAATGAAGATTAATTTCAAATCCAATTTAATACTGTAACTATTTCCGAAAATTGTAAAATGGCTATAAAGTAAATTTATTTTATATTTACTTTAATGAAATTTGAAATCTACAAAAGATTAAAAATTCGCAGTTCGCATGTATCCATTCAATAACTCACAATTAAAAATTTAAACACCATGGGATTAATTAAAATATATTCTGGTTCACAAATACTAGCAAAATCATTACAAGAAAAAGTAGAAGCATTGGGCGTGAAAACCGTTTTAAGAAACAATAATCAAGCTAATGTTTTACCTAGTCTTACGCAAAATAGAGCAGTAGAATTATTTATTGAAGAAGTAGATTTCTCTAAGGCAAATCCTATTATTGAAGAATTTAGGTTAAGTATTTAAAAGTATTGTAGTACTGTAATTTTTTAAATATGAAAGCAATCCGAATAGCAAGTACAGGAGATGGCGCATCTTATTTTGAATTTGGTTCGCTTCCAGAATATGTAAAAATTGCAGCTACTTATTTTAATATCCAGTCCGACATAGACGAATACCAGAAAAGACAACATACAGCACCAAGATACCAATATGTTGTTACGCTTTCTGGTGTTTTGCGTTTCACTACTTCCGATAAGAAATCGTTTATTTTGCAACCAGGAATAATTTTAGTTGCTGAAGATGTTTTAGGCGAAGGCCATTCTTGGGAAATTATTGAAGGCGACAAATGGGAACGAATTTATATTGTTCCAGAGCAAGATGCAGACGATTGTTTTGAAATAGACGAAAAAATTTCTTAAGAGATTTCGTTTTTATTTTCATCTTCTGTCGAAAATATTCGTAATCTACTTACCAAAATGGTTATAAAAAACCCAAAAAAACCAATCAATCCAAAAGAATATTTCAAACTCGTCATTTCTGCAATATAACCAATCATTGGCGGACCAATCAAAAATCCGAAAAAGCTAACGCTCGAAACTGTAGTCAAAGCAATACTGGTAGGAACATCTTTATTTTTACCTGCGGTACTATAAACGGTAGGAATAACGCTTGAAACGCCAAGTCCAACTAACATGAATGAAATAGTACACGGAATAAGATACGGAAAAGCAACTGCTAAAAATAATCCTACAGAAATCGTACAACCACTAAATTGCAATACTTTTTTCGCTCCGTATTTTTGAATCCATTTGTCGCCAATAAATCTTCCGATTGCCATCATAACCATAAAAGAAGTATATCCTAAAATAACTAATGCACCTGGAGCTTTCACTATTTCTTTAAAATAAACACCACTCCAATCGAACATAATTCCTTCACTAGCCATACAACAAAATCCAATTATGCCTAGCCAAATTAAAGGTGCATTAGGTTTTATAAAAACTTTCTTTTTTATAATTTCTACTTTTTTCTTTTTCGCTTTTATCAAATATTTATAATTAAATACCAAGAGTATCAAGCAAATTATACTAACAATACAAAGATGATTAAAGGTTGAAATTTCTAAAGAAAGTAAAAGTAATCCTATTAAAGCGCCAACAAAACCTGCTAAACTCCACGATCCGTGAAACGAACCCATTAAAGTTTTTTTAAATAAATCTTCGGTTAAAATTCCTTGTGTGTTTACAGATATATTACAAAAATTACCTGCTAAACCAAACGCAAAAAGAACCAAGGCCAACTGCCAACCTTGCGTGGCTAAGCCCAAACAAGCCAATCCTATAGTATACAATGTTAATGCGATTGGTAATATTTTGTAACTTCCAAAACGTTCTACTGTTTTCCCCGAAAAAATCATGGCTAATAATTGACCAACGGGCAAGGCAAAAAGGATGCTTCCAAGATCACCTTCGCTAAGATTTAAAGCCGATTTTATAACGGGTATTCTACTTGCCCACGTTGCAAAACACAATCCCATGCCAAAATAAAGTAAAGAAACTGCCCAGCGAATTCGAATTAAAACAGATTGCTTTACCGTAGCATAATTTTTTTTAGATTTTGCTTTAGGTTTTATTTTGCTCAGAAAACTATAATTTATTAAAGGCATAAGAAATTTCTAGGCTGTAAAATTACTTTAATTTTATTTTCAGAATTTAAAATTTATAAGAAGAAAATCCGATTTGTGTAAACTTTAAAAATTTAGGACTAGATTTTAATATTCTTTTTAAAACATTCTCTTTTTTTATTAGATTCCATTAATTTTTTAAATCAGAAATTAGTTCTAAATATATAAATGTAAATTTATTAGATACGCTAAAAATTTCCTTCAAAATAATCTTTCAAAAAATTCTATATTTGCAGCTTCAAAAAAAACTCCAATCTAAAAATGATTACAGTAAACGATATTGCCGTTGAATTTGGCGGAACAGTACTTTTTAGCGACGTAACCTTTGCTATTAATGAAACCGATAAAATTGCCTTAATGGGTAAAAATGGTGCCGGAAAATCAACGCTATTAAAAATTGTTGCCGGTCAAAGTAAACCAACTCGTGGCGGAATTTCTGCTCCAAAAGAAGCTGTGATTGCCTATTTACCTCAGCATTTACTGGCAAATGATGATTGTACTGTGATGGAAGAAACGTCTAAAGCATTTGCTGAAGTTTTAGACATGAAAAAGGAAATAGATGAAATTAACGAACAATTGACCATTCGTACCGATTACGAAAGCGATGCATACATGAAGTTAATTGAAAGAGTATCGGAACTTTCTGAAAAATTTTATGCTATTGAAGAAGTAAACTACGAAGCAGAAGTTGAAAAAGTTTTGAAAGGTTTGGGTTTTAATCGCGAAGAATTACACCGACCAACCAGCGAATTTTCTGGAGGTTGGCGCATGCGAATTGAATTGGCAAAAATTTTATTAAAAAAACCAGATTTGATTTTGCTGGATGAACCGACCAACCATTTGGATATGGATAGTATCCAATGGTTAGAAGATTTTTTGGTAAACCAAGCTAAAGCCGTGATGGTAATTTCACACGATAGAACATTTGTTGATAAAATTACCAACCGAACTATTGAAGTTACGATGGGTAGAATTTACGATTACAAGGCCAAATATTCTCATTATTTAGAGTTGCGAAAAGACCGACGTATTCACCAACAAAAAGCCTACGACGAACAACAAAAATTTATTGCAGAAAACCAGCAATTTATCGATCGTTTTAGAGGAACTTTTTCAAAAACAGAATCGGTGCAATCGCGTGTAAAAATGCTAGAAAAAATTATTCCGATAGAAGTAGATGAAATAGATAATTCTGCTTTGAAATTAAAATTTCCTCCATCGGTTCGTTCGGGTCAATATCCGGTTATAGTAAAAGAATTACACAAAAGTTATGGCGATAAAACCATTTTTAAAGATGCCAACATTGTAATTGAACGTGGGCAAAAAGTGGCGTTTGTTGGTAAAAATGGGGAAGGAAAATCGACCATGATTAAAGCAATTATGAAAGAATTGCAAATAGATTCTGGAGCTGTAGAAATTGGACATAATGCACAAATTGGATATTTTGCACAAAATCAGGCATCACAATTAGATGATAATGCGACCATTTTTGAAATCATTGATCGCATTGCAGTTGGTGAAGTTAGAACTCAGATAAAAAATATTTTAGGTGCATTTATGTTTCAAGGTGATGATATTCATAAAAAAGTAAAAGTACTTTCTGGTGGCGAAAAAACACGTTTAGCAATGATTAAATTATTGTTAGAACCAGTAAACTTGCTTATTTTAGATGAACCTTCGAACCATTTAGATATGAAAACCAAAGACATTATTAAAGATGCGTTGCGCGATTTTGATGGAACATTGATTTTGGTTTCTCACGATAGAGATTTCTTAGACGGATTGGCAACTAAAGTTTTTGAATTTGGAAACCAACGTGTGAAAGAACATTTCGAAGATTTGAAAGGATTTTTAGAAATCAAAAAAATGGATTCCATGCGAGAAATTGAGAAGAATTAATAATTCATAATTAAAAATCCGCAACTTTTAAAAGGTGCGGATTTTTTTCAATATTCCAGACAGTTTATCAAAATTTTCAATTTTTATTTATTTTAAAGTAACGCCTTCTATCAAGCGTAAAAATTCTGCTCTGTAGCCATCGGTATCGTTAACAAATCCTTCATTTGCTAACGAATAAATCGCATCGATAGATTTATTTCCAACATATTTAGAGTCGCGTAAAGTCAATCCAAACCAAGCAACAGCAGTACAAAATTTAAAATCGGCACTAGTTTTTTCTAGAGAAATTGGATTGTTTTTAATAACCGAACTCATCAAAATACTAGAATCTCCATCTGGTTTTTTGTATCTAAATTTTATTGTAGCTATTTCATCTTGGAATTGCGATTTTGGTGTTTTGTTTTCGGTATATTTTAAGGCATCGGTTGCGTCAAAAAAATCATTTTTGGCACCTGTTAAAATTACTTCGTACAAAGCAGTAACGGTATGGCCACTTCCTAATTCGCCAGCATCAATTGCATCATTTTTAAAATCTTCTGGTCGTAATTTTCTGTTTTCGTAGCCAATTAATCGGTATGCTTGTATTAAATTAGGGTTGAATTCGATTTGAATTTTTACATCCTTTGTAATGGCAAACATGCTGCCTTTAAATTCTTTTCCTAAAAACCTATTTGCTTCTTGAATAGTATCAATGTAGGCATAATTTCCGTTTCCTTTGTCTGCCAGAGTTTCCATTTTGCTGTCTTTGTAATTTTCCATTCCATATCCTAAACAAGTCAAAAACACACCTGATTTTCTTTTTTCAGTTATCAACGCTTCCATGTCCGTGTTGGAAGATGCGCCAACATTAAAGTCGCCATCGGTAGCCAAAACTACCCGGTTGTTTCCGTTTTTCTTAAAATTTTCTGTTGCTGTTTTGTATGCCAGTTCAATACCTGCACCGCCAGCAGTACTTCCGCCAGCATTTAAATTATCTAATGCGGCAATTATTTCGCGTTTTTTATCTCCAGAAGTTGGCTCTAAAACCAAACCGGCAGCACCAGCATAAACTACGATGGAAATGGTGTCTTCTTTGCGTAGTTGTTTCACCAATAATTTTAACGATTCTTTTAATAATGGTAACTTATTTTGATCGGACATGGAACCAGAAACATCAATAAGAAATACTAAGTTAGATGCTTGTAATTCGTTTTTCGGAATTTCTTTTCCTTGTAATCCTATGCGAACAATTTTAGAATTTTTATTCCAAGGACAATCGGCATAATCTGTATTAATTGAAAACGGATTGTCACGAACTGGTTGCGGATAATTGTATTTGAAAAAATTTACCATTTCTTCTACCCGAACGGCATCTTTTGGCACTTTTTGTCCGTTGTTTATAAACCGTCTAACATTGGTATACGAAGCATTATCAACATCAATAGAAAAAGTAGAAAGCGGCGTGTTTTGCGGACTTTCGAAAGTATTTTCAACAAAAGGATCGTATTCTTCGTATTCAAACCCAGATCCTTTCGTTGTAATATGAATTGCTCCATTTTTCGCTTTGTTTCCATAAATAGCAATAGCTTCTTGTTCTTTTAAAACTGTTAAATTACCGATAGTATTTGGATCAGTGCTATCTAACTGATTTTTTGAAATTGGCTTGCCATCTAAAACGAAATAAATATCTTTATTAAGTTTAATAGAATTTTCTCCTTTTAAAATTACTGTTGGATTGTTTAAAATTGGTTTTGTTGTTGTATAACCATAGTTTGTTTCGGATTCTGAAACTAGTTTGGCCGAGCTTCTTTGTGTTGCATAAGACAGTTTTTTAGATTCTTTTTTAATACCATAAGCAGTAACAACAACTTCGTCTAATTTATTTTCTTCTTCTTTTAATTGGACATTTAATACAGACGAACTTCCGACTACTTTTTCAACTTTGGTATATCCAGTAAACGAAAAAACCAAAACAGATCCAGTTTTAACTTTAATAGAATATTTTCCGTCAAAATCGGTTGAAACCCCGTTTTTTGTTCCTTTTTCTACAACGTGTGCTGATGGTAATGGTCCGATTGCATCTGAAACTACGCCCGTTATAATTTTTTCTTGCGACCAACTTGCGATGCAAAAAAGCATGGCAATGGCTAATGAATAAAGTTTTTTACTTTTCATGATACTTAATTTTAGATTGTTAATAGAATTTTTATTTGCCTTTTGGCTTGGGTTTTCCGTTTTTGGTAGTTATAATTAAAACGCCTTTTTCTCCTTTTTTTCCGAATGCTTTGGTAGCTTCTTTTCCTTGCAAAACAACGGTATTTACAATTTCTTGATTGCTCAAAGGCGCGTAAGGACTAGTTGGATTTTCGCCATACATTTCGTCTTCGGTATATTGTTTACCATCAATCACATACAAGGGTTCGGCTAGATAAACTACGTTTTCTAAATTTTCTTTACCAATTTCGTTCATTTTAGAATCGGTTAGATTTCGGTACTTTTTTCCGCTTTCTCCAGTAACTGCTTTGTTGTTCAAAATCAATAATGGCGGTTCGGGTTTTGGTTTTACTTGGTCGTTTGCTACTTCAATTTCTGTATTAATTGGTGCAGCGATTACACCTCGGGCTTCAAATTTTGGAGGAGAAAAACGGGTTTCTTTTTTGGATTTTTCTACCAAACTGCTTCTTTCTATATTTTCAAAATAGCCAGAATTATTTTCTGGTTTTGTTAAAACTACCGCATTATCGGCTTCCGATTCAATTGCTTTATCCAAAATTATTTTGGCATTAGGTTGTATGTTTTTATTTTCTTTTATTTTTGTTTCTATCTCTGTTTTATCTAATTCTTCTACAGCTAGGTTTTCTTCGGGTAGGCTAATTTTAGAAACAGAATCGGTTACAACCATCGAATTTTCTATGGTATTTTTAGGATTTTCCTTTTGTAAAAAAACAAATGTCATCGATATAAAAAATAGGAGCGAAGCGGCAATTGCCAATCGTTTCCAGATTTTATTTTTCTTTCGTAAAACTTTTGTATCTAGATTCGTTTCAATTTTATCCCAGATAGCTTCATTTATGGGATGCGAACGCTGTTCCGATTTTTCGGAAGCATTTTTAAATTGATTGAATATATCGTTATTCTTTTCCATTTCTTTACTTAGCTTGTTGGTAATACATATTATTTACCATCTTTTGTAATTTAGTTTTTGCAAAATTCAGTTGTGATTTTGAAGTGCCTTCTGATATTTGTAATTCCTTTGCTATTTGTTTGTGAGAAAAACCTTCGATTGCAAATAAATTAAAAACCGCACGACAGCCTTCTGGCAAATAATTTAATAGTTTTAATAAATCTTCTTCTTCTAATTTGGTTTCTGCGTCCTCAAATGGTTGCAAACTAAGGTTGGAATCTTCTAAATAAATATTAAAGTTGGTGCTTTTTTTAAGTTGTAACAAACATTGGTTGACCGTAATTCTTTTTGCCCAAGCTATAAATGCTTTGTCATCTTTTAATTGATGCAATTTTGTGAAAATGGTATAAAAAGAATCGGCTACCACTTCTTCAATTTCTTCTTCCTTCTTTAAATAGCGTTTGCAAATAAAATAAAGTCGTGCCGAAAGTAATTCGTACAATTGCCTTTGCGCATCGCGTTGCATTTTTTTACAGTTAGAAAGTAATTTTTCGTCTATCACAAGTAAGTGCTTTTTATTAAAGAGTATTTTTTAATATAAAAGGTTGGAAACTTTTTGAAATAATTTATTAAAAAAATATAATTCCCGATTTTCTAACATTGGTTAAACATTTTAAAGTCTATAAATTTAGCCATATTAAATGAGATTTATTTTTAGAAAAATAATAATTTGAGGTTGATAAAATATCCATTACTTTTGCTTACCTCGAAATAACAATACAAAAATTTTATTAAAAGCGTGTCAACGTTCTTTATATGGATAAGAAAATAGCGATAATTGGATTAGGATATGTAGGATTGCCTTTAGCGCGATTATTTGCCACAAAATATTCTGTAGTAGGATTTGACATTAAGAAAGATCGAATTGAAGAACTTAAAAACGGCATTGATTCTACGCTAGAATTAGATTCGGAAATTTTAAAGAGTGTAATTACTACAGATGTAAGTGCAACTAAAGGTCTTTTTTTTAGTTCTGATAGTTCTGATATTTCTTCATGTACTTATTTTATAGTAACCGTACCAACACCGGTCGATAAAAACAATAAGCCAGATTTAACACCTTTATATGCTGCAAGTGAAACTGTAGGTAAAGTTCTTAAAAAAGGCGATATTGTAATTTATGAATCTACCGTTTTTCCTGGTGCGACAGAAGAAGAATGTATTCCTGTTTTAGAAAATAAATCTGGTTTGATATTTAATCAGGACTTTTTTGCAGGTTATTCGCCAGAGCGCATCAATCCGGGAGATAAAGAACATACTATAGAAAAAATACTAAAAATAACCTCTGGTTCTACACCAGAAGTTGCCAATAAAGTCAATCAATTATACCAAAGTGTAATAACCGCAGGAACCTATTTGGCGCCAAGTATAAAAGTTGCAGAGGCTGCAAAGGTTATTGAAAATTCCCAACGAGACATTAATATTGCCTTTGTAAATGAATTGGCTAAAATTTTTAATTTATTAGAAATTGATACCCATGAAGTTTTAAAAGCAGCAGGAACAAAATGGAACTTTTTGCCTTTTAAACCAGGGTTGGTTGGCGGACATTGTATAGGCGTTGATCCGTATTACTTGGCTCAAAAAGCGCAAGAAAAAGGATACCATCCTGAAATAATTTTAGCAGGACGACGTTTAAACGATAGTATGGGCGATTATGTAGCATCGCAAATTGTAAAATGCATGATTAAAAAAGGTATTGCTATTAATGGCGCTACCTTGTTAATGCTAGGAATAACATTTAAAGAAAATTGCCCGGACGTAAGAAATACCAAAGTTGCCGATTTAATTTTTGCTTTACAAGAATACGGTATGTCCGTAACTATTTATGATACTTGGGCAAACCCCAAAGAAGTACAAAGAGAATATAATTTAGCAAGCACTACTATTGCACCAGAACAACAATTCGATGCTGTAGTTTTGGGTGTTGCACATTCTCAATTTTTGGAAACAAATTTAATAGAATTTCAAAAGGAAACTTCTATTATCTACGATGTCAAAGGAGTTTTGACTTCCAACGTAGATGCAAAATTATAAATACTATGAAAAAAATTTTGATTACCGGTGGTGCTGGTTTTATAGGTTCGCATGTGGTAAGACGTTTTGTAACAAATTATCCTGATTGTCACATTTTTAATTTAGATGCTTTAACCTATGCTGGTAACTTAGAAAATATAAAAGACATTGAAAATGCTTCAAATTATACGTTCGTAAAAGGAGATATTTTGGACGTAGCCTTTTTAGAAAATTTATTTACGGAACATAAATTTGATGGTGTATTGCATTTAGCGGCAGAATCGCATGTAGATCGTTCTATAAAAGATCCGTTGGCATTTGTAAAAACCAATGTAATTGGAACCATGAATTTGTTAAACGTTGCAGTATCTAATTGGAAATCAAATTACGACGGAAAACGTTTTTATCATATTTCTACAGATGAAGTTTATGGTAGTTTAGGTGAAACAGGTTTGTTTGAAGAAACAACGCCTTACGACCCAAATTCACCATATTCCGCATCCAAAGCGGCATCCGATCATTTTGTGCGTGCTTATGGCGAAACTTACGGTTTACCTTATGTAATTACCAATTGTTCTAATAACTATGGACCAAATCACTTCCCAGAAAAATTAATTCCACTTTTTATAAATAATATTATCAACAATAAAGCTTTACCGGTATACGGCGACGGCAAATATACTCGTGATTGGCTTTTTGTAGAAGACCATGCTGTTGCAATAGATTTGGTTTTTCATAAAGGGAAAAACCACGAAACCTACAATATTGGTGGTTATAATGAATGGCAAAATATTAATTTAGTAAAATTGCTATGCCAATTAATGGATTCTAAATTGGGAAGAGTAGAAGGCGAATCGGAGAAGTTAATATCCTATGTTACCGATAGACCAGGGCACGATTTACGTTATGCTATTGATGCTTCAAAAATCACTACAGAACTAGGTTGGAAGCCATCTGTTACTTTTGAACAAGGTTTAGCAAAAACTATCGATTGGTTTATGGATAATTCCGAATGGTTAGCGAATGTAACTTCGGGCGATTACCAAAAATACTACGACAAGCAATATAATTAATTTAGATAGTATCTATTTCTAATAAAAGTCAATCATGAGTAAGATAGTAAATGTAATTTTAACTGGCGGAATTGGTAGCCGACTTTGGCCTTTGTCGCGCAAAAGTAATCCCAAACAATATTTAGAAATTTTTGAAAACAAGTCTCTATTTGAACGAACTATACTTCGTAACCAATCGTTCGCTGATTCTGTATTAGTAGTAGGTAATAAGGACAATTACAATAAGAGCATTTCTGTTTTACAAAAGATAGAGTCGAATGCAGTTCATATTGTAGAAAGTACTCCAAGAAATACAGCTGCAGCGATAGCATTTGCGGCATTGCATTCGGATCCAGAAGACATACTTTTAATCTCTCCATCAGATCATATTATAGAAGGAGAAAAACAATACCATGACTCGGTTGCTAAGGCAATAGAATTGGCAAAACAAGACTATATTGTAACTTTTGGTATTGTGCCAACAAAACCAGAAACAGGTTACGGATATATCGAATATTATAAAGAGGATGTAGTGGCTTTTCGCGAAAAACCAGATGCAAAAACTGCCGAAGAATTTTTAAGTAAAGGAAATTTCTTGTGGAATAGCGGTATGTTCTGTTTTAAAGCCAAAATATTATTAGAAGAATTACAGCAATTTAATCCAGAAGTTTTAGCGACAGCTCGAACCACAATGACATCTGCAGAAAATGGACTTTTGAATGAAGAATTATCTTTATTAATTCCATCTATTAGTATCGATTATGCGGTTATGGAACAAAGTAAAAAAATGAAAGTAGTTCCGGCCACATTTAAATGGTCTGATTTGGGATCGTTTGAATCTGTATACGATTATTTAATAACTACTGGGCATAAGGTAGATGGTAATGGTAATATGGTAATTGGTACTGAAATTCCTACTGAATTTTTAGGAATGCAAGATGTTATATTTGTTCATACTAAAGATGCTAATTTAATTTTAAAGAAAACAGATTCTCAAGCGGTAAAAGATATTTATTTGCGATTGGAAACAAATAAATCGGATTTGATTAATTAAAGAGAAACAATCAATTCAAATAAGATGATTATTCAAAAAATGGGTTAACGGAATAAAGTACTTTTCTTCCCAACTAACACTAATTCCCAAGTTTTTTGATAAACAAATACAAAACCTTTTTGATCTAAAAAATAGTACTAAGCAATTTTTCCTCAGAAAAGTTGCTTTTTTGTTATCATTAGTTTTTATAAACAACTAGTTTTTGAGTATTTTATTTTTTAAAAGATTTAGCAAGGCAACAAATTATTTTAAAAACAAAGAATTGTGTTGGGTGACCAAAAGGAATAGTCCTATTATTTTTAGGTGCTTAGGGTAAGAATTTAAAAAAATTACGAATAAGATTAGTGATTTTTTTTTAAAAGTGAGGTGTT